>NZ_JBEWTB010000002.1:1727500-2027500 GCF_040549045.1 Endozoicomonas sp. NE40
CTCTTAGCATTATGGCCAAGTTCTGGGAAATTGCTGACCGGGGAACACTTTTAATTGCACCCTTTAAAGTACAGATGTTCAGGGCTTTCAGGGTGGCGGTCTTAGTCACTACTACAGTCTGTATAGTGTGCAAAGTGAGCTCTGACAGAAGTACCAACCCCTCCCCTAATAAAAAATGGCTGATGACAAAAAGGACACTCCAGATCCTCTTTTTTCAGCTCTTGTTTAGGATCTTTGAAGCGAAAAACGTTTACCCGCTCTTTAGTCCTTATGTTCCGTGCGATCAGTGGCATAACAGCATCCCCCCTTTACTGCATACTCAGGAGAACATACCAGAGGAAAAAGACCAATACCTGCAGTGGCAAATCCCCGAAAACCATGATCTGTGCAAAATAAAAGCACCTGTCAGAATGACAGCATTCTGACAGCCTGCTCAGATAAGTAGCTGATTTTTATGCAATGTACGCGGGTTCAAATCCCGCCGCCTCCACCAACTCTTAATATAGAAATAGCCTCGTAGATCTTTGATTTACGAGGCTTTTTTATTGGTATAACCTAACGCTCAGGTGCAAAAGAACGACCTGACTTCTTCAAACCTCACGAATGCTTGCCCTTGTCTCTCTTCGGCGCGCGACCTTCAAGATCGGGTCACAGCGTTTACGGAAAATGATGCACAGCGCCACAAAAAACACAATCCCGGCACAGCCAACAACCATACCAAGCTCTGGCTCCAGACAACTTTTCTTATCAAACCCACGACACAACGAATAGGCATAGGCACCACCTAGCAGCATTGTGAAAAAACTGAGTATCAGTGACGCAAACACTCCGTAAAAACTCCCCCATAGCGTTAACCTATGCATCTCCTGAAGACTGGAAGCACCTCTTGAAACGGCCTCCATCTGACCAATCATACCTTCCAGTTGTGTAAGCAGCTCCAAAAGATCGTTAATTTGTGGCTGAGTAAGGTTCTGGATCGCCTCATAGGAAAAGCCATTAAGTAGCTCTATCAAATTCTGATTATGCTTCAGTAATAAAGAGCTTCTTAAATATACGCATCGGTACACCTTACTGATCACATGGTGCGCACGAAAAAAAAACTCGTGAAGATTTGTCTGCGATCCTGCCTCCGCAGTCCCCTGACCGCTTCTGATAAGTTCAGTGGACTCACCACTGAAGATCACATCGTATGATTCACACGATCCGTATGACCTGTATGACTCGACCAGTCTGGTTGCTGGCGTCCGCCCACGCCGACCAAATAAGTGGGCTGGCTCACACTTAATACTCATCAGGACACGATCCAACTGCTGATCCCTATTGATAACCAGCGAGTGTCTATTCCAGAAATCAATAATACTCTGCTCTCCATCAGACCCCAGGCTCAATGCATCCGCACACTGATCACACAAAACTTGCAGAGGAATCATAAACACCTCCATAGTAAATAAGCACCGGTGACATTCAAAACAAACACTTCAACCACATGTGCAAACTCTCCGTTTTGAAATGAGTTTTCTTCCACCGGTTTGGAGTGACATATTTTCACTGTGCTTTTTACCTCAACTGAACAGTCAAGGTATGTCACAAAAACTCCTGAATTGACCATACGGGAGTCAGCATGAAACATATTCAATAACTTTGCCAGCCCTGGAAAACTGTCGGATTTACCGCCTGACCGTCCGGATGGGTATGGAACTTTGTCATCAACTGTTTACTGATTCTTACGCAAACACTCTCGTATCCGATTTCTGTTCGACAATTCACAGCTTTGTTCTGCACAGCCTCCGGGCTGTGCATCAGCCTTTCATCGCACCAGAACCAGATGATCAATCGTAAACGGCTGACTACTGTCGGATAACAGATGCAGGCTTTGTATCTGAACACCATTCACCACTGCCAGTTCAGACAACCACTCAACCAGCTGTTCAGGATCTCCCTGCAATACACTGACTTCAGCTTTCTGCCAGTTCGACTTCGTTATCGCGACACCTACCCCATAACTGGCAGCCTGACGACTGATCAGTTCATCCAGCGGTTCGTCATAGCTTTCAGAAAGAACCGAGAGCGTCTGCTGTTTAGTATTGATTTGCTCCTGCAGTGCATTATTAAACGACTCAGCATTTATAGCCGGGTGAGGAGCCGTTTCTTTCACTGATGTTGAATAAAAGAAAAAGATAAAAACAGCAACAGCTGCCAGAACCAGAATAATAAGACGCGAACGAAGCACAGACATACCCATTAATTCCTGCAAAGGAAAACAGCGAGTATGCCGTCTCTCCGAATCAACTGCTAGTGACATGCTCCCCCAATTGAAGTAGGGGGCTTCTGACTTCACAGGCTACAGCCAGTCTATAACGACTGGACTTACACAGAAGCCTCCATCAGCAGAACCGGCTAGCCCGTCCGGTTTAAGTTTTGAATTTTGGGCTTTGTAACACTGGTTGTCACTTGGTTTTCGATAACGACCAATTAAAGCCAGGAGCAACATAGAACAGTGAAATAGCTATGTCAAAAACTCAACCGGAGTCTTTGCGGACTCCCGCCTTTATGCCCTTTGGGTATTATATCTCCCCACTCAAAGTAGGGAGGCTTACGGCGAAAATGCTAAAAGCGGTAAACGCCCTCTAGCTGAAGAGCATCAAAACTATAGTTAGGCTGAGCAGTATTTCCATTAGAGTAGTGAACCCACTGAGCCCCTAATTCAAACTGCCGCTGTTCGCCAAATATAAAACCACCACCGACTTTTACTTCAAACTGGAAGTGTGAACTTTTACGCAATGGATAGACACGACCCTTGCGCCGTATTTCATCATCGCTGATACCACCAACACCCAGGCCAGCCTCGAGGTACGGATTAACAGAAGCTGGTCCGGTATCTTCCAGACGAAACACCGGAGTGATAAAAAAGCCATGTATATTATCGGCGCCTCTGGCGCTCTTGTTTGCAGAGCTGCTGATGGTGCTGTGCCAGTAGGTATAAACGGCTTCAACCATCAAACGCCTTTGCCAGTCACCGTTATACCCTTTTTCAAAATCCTTGATATGCCATCTTGCTGCCAGTCGAAGGTCACCTGCCACAACATCAGGAGTAAATGCTGATCCATAAGCAATCCTGAGGCTGTCAAATTGTGCAACCGCCTGCGGAGAAAAAGACACTAAAGCGCTTGAAATAAGGCCCAGAGAGCAACCCAGCAAGACTTTTTTATCCATATCGTTCTACTCATTTTCTAGTTTTTATACGGGAAATACCTACCCTTTATGAGCAGTTACATAGTGTCACAAACCATTACTTATTAATAGAGAACTGAAGACTTCTTTACCGTCATTCAAATGTCACAAACATTGCGCAAACTAGCACTTCTCTTGACTTATCTCATGACTGTTTTTCACTAAGTGTGTACGATAGTATGATTATGCCCTGGCCCCGTAGGCTTGAAGGATACAGCCTGAAGCATTTGCATAGCTTTCTATCAGAAAGTTTCCTATCAGAAAGTTTCCTATCAGAAAGTTTCCTGTCAGTTAGCTTTCTGACAGTTAGAAAGATCAGTGCATTGAGCAGGGAGAGGAAAACACAGCTACGCACCACTGTACTGACTGGTAATAAATGAGTGTCCATGCCCATCGCGTTTAACAAAAACAAGCCTCTTGAAACAATATCCAGAGTGATTTCCAACACTCCCCAGTCACTGAAACTTTCCGGGCTGAGTAATCGCTGGTTAATTTTGCTCTGCGAGGTGCTTCTGGTCATTCTGCTGGCCCAGCAACTGGCAAAAGTGACCTGGCAGCTGATACCTGTTGAGACCAGCGATTCCAACAGCTGGAAAAGTCAGGCAGTGTCGTCTCAACAGCAGGATAACGGCAGTCAGGCTTATCCTGAGCTGGCCAGCTTACACCTGTTTGGAACGCCACCAGCACCAGAGGCTGAAACCGCCAACACGATTGATCCGGACTCGGTGCCTCGCTCCAGGCTCAGCGCCCGCATTACCGGCATTGTTGCCAGCAGCGTGCCTGAACGCTCCCTTGCCATTATCAACTTCCGGTCAGAAGACAAAACCTACCGTATTGGTGATCGCCTGAATGGTGCCAATGCAGAAGTGGTCGATATCTATCCGGACCGGGTGATTGTCAGGAATAATGGCCAGCATGAAGCCCTGCTGCTTTACCCGAACAACCCTGAACAGAGAACAGCCGCCCGGCCAACATCCGCTTCCGCTGAATCTTCATCAAACCTTCAGGAGCTGAGTGCGGAACTCCGTAACAATCCCACATCCATTGCTGAGCTGATCAGCATTACACCGGTACGCAGGGATGGCAAGCTGGCAGGATATCGAATAAACCCCAGATCACGCCCTGATTTATTCAAGGCGGCAGGTCTGCAAAATAACGACATTGCCCTGTCCATTAACGGCATCGACCTGACCAACAACATGGAAGCCATGAAGCTGATGCAGGAACTGCCAAACCTCGACCAGATTTCGCTGACGATTGAACGTCAGGGCCAGATTTACCAGATCGACTTATCATCATGAAGCAACACAAAGCATTTTTCAGGGGAGCAGACGCCTTGCGTCGTTCACTGCGCCCAATCGCAGCCGGTATCATGTTGAGCGCTGGTACTCTTGTCATTAACACGACCCTGGCAGGGCAGGCGTTTGCCGATGAGTTTTCGGCAAGCTTCCAGAACGCCAAAGTTGAAGAATTCGTCAACACAGTCAGCGCCAACCTCAACAAAACCATTATTGTCGACCCGTCGGTACAGGGTTCCATCACGGTTCGTTCCTACGAAACCCTGAACGAAGAACAGTACTACCAGTTTTTCCTGAGCGTGCTGGAAGTTCACGGTTTTGCCGTGGTCGAACAACCCAGCGGCATTCTGAAAGTGGTTCGGGACAAAGAAGCGAAAACCTCGGCTATCCGGGTCATCGATTCGAGCGAGCCGGGAGCTGGCGACGAAATGATCAGCTGGGTGATGCCGGTCAAGAACGTTCCTGTACGAGAGCTGTCGCCCATTCTTCGACAGTTGAATGACACCGCTGGCAACGTCGTTCATTACGATCCGTCCAACATTCTGTTGATGACCGGTCGGGCTGCCAACATTGAAAGACTGGTGGATATTGTTCAGCGTATTGATAACGCTGGCGGCAAGACCGTTGAGATTATCAATCTGAAACACGGCTCTGCCAATGAGATGTCCCGAATCCTCAGGGCTTTGAATAGCGAGTCAGGTGGTAAAAGCAACGTATCGGGCAATCCTGCCATTGTTGCCGACGAAGTGGGCAACCGCCTGATTATTTCCGGAGAGTCGTCTCAGGTACTGCGGATTAAAAATCTGGTATCCCGTCTGGACGCCGAGCAGGAAACCACTGGTAACACCCGTGTTTTCTACCTGCGTTATGCCGTTGCCGAAGACCTGAGAGAAGTCCTTGAAGGTGTTGGACAAACCGTTATTGCCGAGCAGACCGGTTCCCAGAACACGACAACCCCCGGCACCAACTTCAGCATCAATGTCCATGAGCAGACCAACGCGCTGGTTGTCACCGCACAACCGGATATGATGGGCGTACTGGAAAGCGTTATTCAGCAGCTCGATATTCGCCGCGCACAGGTGCTGGTTGAAGCCATTATCGTGGAAGTGGCTGATGGCGATGGCATCAACCTGTCGATGCAGCTGGGTAGCGAGAAAGGCGGCCTGATGCAGTTCCAGAATGGTCAGACCGTTCCTATTGGTCAGATCATGTATGGTATGAGGGAAGCTCAATCCAAAGAAGGTTCAGTAATTATCGACCCAGATCTTGGTCGTATAGAAAACCCTGATACACCCGGCGACTGGTCGGTGCTAGCCCAAGCCCTCTCCGGTGTATCCGGTGCAGCCTTCACCGCATCAATGGGCGACTGGACCGCACTGCTTCAGGCCGTTACTTCGTCTTCTGAATCCAACGTACTGGCAACACCCAGCCTGATGACACTGGATAACGAAGAAGCGTCGTTTATTGTCGGTGATGAAGTGCCTACCCTGACCGGTGCCACCTCCAGTGCCAACAACGACAATCCGTTCCAGACCATTGAACGTCGGGAAGTGGGTATCAAGCTGAGCATCAAGCCCCAGGTGAACGAAGGTAATGCCGTTAAGCTGGATATTGAACAGGAAGTGTCCAACATCAACGGTACGACACCGGTTGATATCACCTTTGCCACCCGTCAGGTACAAACCTCGGTGATGGTGGGCAGTGGCGACACAGTGGTCATTGGTGGTCTGATCGACGAAAACGTTCAGGAAAGCGAATCTAAGGTGCCGCTGCTGGGCGACATTCCCTTTATCGGCCGTCTGTTCCGCTCAACGTCCAATACCGTCAGCAAACGTAACCTGATGGTGTTTATCCGCCCGACCATTATTCGTGACGACCACACCCTGACTGAAATCAGTGGCAGAAAATACGGCTACATGCGCGCCCGTCAGCTGGATCGTGCCGCCAAAGGCGTTGACCTGTTACCCAATGCACGCATCCCGGTACTGTCCGAAGATATGTCACCGCAGGACATTCTGAAAGAAACCCGCCGCCAGATGGATGAAAATAACGCCATCAAACAGGCGCGCCGACTGGAAGAAGCCCGCCAGCTGATTGAACAGGCGGAAGCTGAACAACTTGAGAAGGGCGACGGTGATGACGCAGAGTCCAACGGCTGAAGCCCCTGAGCAATCCGGCGAACAGGCAGAGATGATCACTCTGCCCTTCCACTTCGCCCAGAAGTTTGGCGTACTGCTGGAACAGAATGAAGCCGGTGATTATCACCTGCTGTATCACGGCATGCCTGAACGTCATGCATTAAGCGAAGTTCGTCGTTTAACAGCCAGACCGTTTACCATTGAAAAGCTGGAAGACGCTGATTTCGACGCACGTATTGCAGCCTTTTACCAGCAGGACTCATCCGCTGCCCGCCAGCTGATGCAGGATATTGGTAACGATGAAGGTCTGCAGTCGCTGGCTGAAGAACTGCCCGACAATGAAGACCTGCTGGAAGCCGACGACGGTGCGCCAATCATCCGCATGATTAACGCCATGCTGGGTGAAGCCATTAAGGATGGTGCGTCGGATATTCATATCGAAACCTTTGAGAACATGCTGATCATCCGTTTCCGGATCGACGGCGTGTTGCGCGAGATTCTGCGCCCACAGCGTAAGCTGGCGGCGTTGCTGGTGTCCCGTATCAAGGTCATGGCGAAACTCGACATTGCTGAAAAACGTGTGCCACAAGATGGTCGTATTTCCCTGCGCCTTGGTGGTCGGGCCATTGACGTGCGTGTTTCTACCCTGCCCTCCCGTCATGGCGAACGAATTGTACTGCGTCTTCTCGACCGAAGCAGTGTTCAGCTGGATATGACCAGTCTGGGTATGACCGAATCCATCCGTGACACGGTCAGCGAGCTATTGCTTAAACCTCATGGCATTTTGCTGGTCACGGGTCCAACCGGTTCCGGTAAGAGTACGACACTCTATGCCGGTCTCAGTTCGATCAACAGCACCGAGCGCAACATTCTGACGGTGGAAGACCCGGTAGAGTTTGACATAGAAGGCGTTGGTCAGACACAGGTTAACCCGAAAGTAGATATGACGTTCGCCCGGGGTCTGCGTGCCATTCTCCGTCAGGACCCTGACGTGGTGATGGTGGGTGAGATTCGTGACCTTGAAACGGCTGAAATCAGTATTCAGGCGTCCCTGACGGGTCACCTGGTTCTCAGCACCCTGCACACCAACACCGCCATTGGTGCAGTGACCCGAATGCGGGACATGGGCATTGAACCCTTCCTGCTGTCGTCCAGTCTGCTGGGCGTTCTGGCGCAACGACTGGTGCGTACCCTGTGTCCGGATTGCCGTCAGCCCCGTGAACCTTCTGCCAGCGAACGAGCCATGATGAGGCTGGCTGGCCATTCACCGGCAACGGTCTGGGATGCCAGAGGCTGTGATGAGTGCAACCAGCTCGGCTACCGGGGACGAACCGGTATCCACGAACTGTTTCTGGTGGACGACACAGTACGCAACCTGATTCACGACGGTGCCGGTGAACAGGCGATTGAAGCAGAAATCCGCAAGCATACCCCGAGCATTCAGCAGGACGGTTTCAGCAAGGTGCTGAAAGGCATTACCTCCATGGAAGAAGTGCTCAGGGTTACCAGAGAGGAGTAAGACATGGCTGTTTTTGCCTATGAAGCTCTGGATGCCAAAGGCCGGAAGAAAAAAGGCGTACTGGAAGCGGATTCTCCCAGACAGTTGCGCCAGCAATTGCGTTCCGACGGCCTGGCACCGGTCTCTATCGAGCCAGCAACTGAGAAAACAGACACCGAGCGTCGTTCATTCTCCATCAACCTGTTTGAAAAGAATGCGACACCGGCTGAAGTGGCGCTACTGACACGTCAACTGGCCACCCTGGTCGCCGCAGCCATTCCGCTGGAAGAGTGCCTGCAGGCACTGGCTAAACAGCTGCAGAAAAACCACCTGAAAGCCATGATCACGGCGATCCGCTCCAGAGTTCTGGAGGGTCAGACACTGGCAGACAGCCTTGCCAGCTACCCGAAAGCCTTCGACCGCCTGTACCGGTCCATGGTCGCTGCCGGTGAGAAGTCTGGTCATCTGGATGTGGTGCTGGAACGCCTTGCTGACTACAGCGAACAGCAACAGCAGATCAAAGGCAAACTGATTCAGGCGATGATCTATCCGGTCATTCTGACGATAGTCGCCATTGGTGTCGTTGCTGCCCTGCTGGCAACGGTGGTTCCAACGGTGGTTGATCAGTTCGCCCATATGGGTCAGGAGCTGCCGGATATGACACTGGCCCTGATCGCTATGAGTGATTTTGTGCGGGACTACGGCCTGCATGTTCTTATCACCCTTATGGTTCTGCTGGTTGTACGACAAAGACTTCTCACAAAACCTAAGCTGCGACTGAAACACGACAAATGGTTTCTGAAAGTCCCCGTGGCAGGCGATGTATCAGCAGGCGTGGATACTGCACGTTTTGCCCGAACCCTCAGCATTCTTACCACCAGTTCGGTACCTTTGCTGGACGGCATGAAGGTCGCCAGCGATGTACTGATTAATGCGCATATTCGTCAGGCACTGAAAGAAGCGTCCGAGCGGGTACGGGAAGGTTCCAGCCTGTGGACGGCACTGGATAAGACACAATTGTTCCCACCCATGATGCTGCATATCATCGCCAGTGGTGAAAAATCCGGTGAGCTGGAACAGATGCTGACGCGTGCTGCCGATGCACAGGACAGACAGTTTGAGTCTCAGGTAAACATTGCCCTGGGTGTTTTCGCCCCGCTTCTGATCCTGATTATGGCAGGCATGGTGCTGTTTATCGTGATGGCCATCCTGACACCCATGCTGGATCTTAACTCGCTTGTCAGTGGTTGATAGATTGAATTAAGGAAAAAAGTTATGCGTTCAAAAATCCAACGACCAAGACCGGTCAATAAAAAACAGTCCGGCTTCACCCTACTGGAAATCATGGTGGTAATCGTGATTCTGGGTGTTCTGGCCAGCCTTGTTGCACCTAATGTCATCGGTAACAAGGAAAGAGCGGACATGCAGAAGGCGGTGAGCGATATTGTTGCTCTGGAAAATGCTCTGGATATGTACCGTCTGGACAACAATCACTATCCAACAACCCAGCAGGGACTGGAGTCACTGATTTCTAAACCAACAGGCTCTCCGGAACCGACAGGCTACCGCGCAAATGGCTACATCCGTCGCCTGCCGAAAGACCCTTGGGGTAACGACTACTTCCTGCAGAACCCTGGTCAGTACGGTGAGATTGATATTTTCTCCGCCGGTCCTGACGGCCAGCCTGGCACCGATACTGACATCGGTAACTGGGACCTGCCTTCCTGACACGGTTATTGAGCATGACGCACCACCACAAAGGCTTCACTCTGCTGGAAATCATGCTGGTTCTGCTGTTGCTGGGACTGGCTACCTCGGTGGTGGTGCCAAATATCACATTCAGCAATGGCAGCGCTGAACTGCAAAGAGCGGCAGAGCGTTTTGCCGTTCTGGTTGAAACCGCCCATGAAGAAGCCATTCTCAGTGGCCGCGACCTGGGCGTTGTGATCAACGACAACGACTATGAATTTGTGCAGTTTGGTGAGGACGGCTGGGAATCCATTACCCACGATCGCCTGCTACGTCAGACCACTCTTGAAGAAAACTTCCGAATGCGTTTTACGCCGGGCGAAACCGTCTGGCACACGTCTCTGCAACAGCAGCAACAGGACACTCTGCTGGAAGACTGGTTTACCAAACCTGAAGAGATGAAAGAGCCACATCTTTATATCTGGTCATCAGGCGATATGACTCCGGCAGAGATTGTTTTCAGCATTCAGTCTTCTAATTCTACGAATCGGCTATCCAGTCGCCTTCCGTCGTTTACCATTCAGGTTGAAGAAACCGGCGACGTGCATTTTTCAGAGGATAGCCCATCGTGATGGCCCGATCGAGACAGACACTACTTAAACAGACGCCAGATAAACAGACACTGCGGAATCAGAAAGGCTTCACCCTGCTGGAAGTGATGATGGCACTGTCGATTCTTGCCATTGTCGGCATTGGTATTACCCAGGCCGTTGGTGCAAACGTCAGCAACACGCTTTACATGCGACAGAAAACCATTGCCCGGTGGGTGGCGGATAACGAATTGACGACGATTCGTTTAGAACAACAGTGGCCAAAGGAGAACTGGGAGTCTTACAGCGTCGATATGGCAAACACTGAATGGCATATCCGCAAACGTAGCGTAAAAACCACCAGCGACGATTTCCGCATGGTTCAGGTAGAAGTCAGGGACCAGGAGGATGACAAGGTCTCGCCTCTGGAAACCCTGCAAACGTATATGGTGCGGCAATGACGCTGTCCTTAAAGAAGCAGCCTGTAAAGCGGCAAAAGGGCTTTACCCTGCTGGAGATGCTGGTCGCCATCGCTATTTTCAGCCTGCTGACCCTGAGTGGTCGCCAGTTATTTATGAGCGTCATCGACGCCAGAGAGATTACCGGTTCACAGCTGAATCGACTGAGGGAAGTGGAATACACCATGCTGGTGCTGGAGCAGGACTTCCGTCAGCTGGTTGACCGTGGTGTCCGTACCGATGGACATGTATCGACGCAAAGCCTGTTTTCTGATGGCAATATGCTGAATACCGATGATCAGGCCATTGCCTTCGTTCGCAGTAACTGGCGCAACCCGACCCAACAACTGCCACGTTCTGAACTACAACGCGTTTCCTATCGTCTGAAAAGCAACCGTCTGGAACGCATGCATCACCATGTGCTCGACCCGTTACAAAACGCCGAGCCTGTGAACCGGGAACTGCTGAGCGGTGTGAACAGCCTGAAGTTTCGCTTTTTCTATAACGGTGACTGGAACAACACATTACAAGACAACGGACAACTGCCTGAAGGTCTGTTGATTGAAATGGACCTGCAGGACCTGGGCATGATTGAACGCCGCTTCCTGCTGCCTGATGAGTGGGAGAGTGCCTGATGACTCCAGCTCTGCGTAATATTCGTCACAAACAACAGGGCGTTGCCCTGTTGAGTATCATGCTGATCCTCACCCTGATGACCCTGATTGTTGCGGAAGTAACCTTTTCCTACCGTAATCAGTTGCGTAAAACCACCGGGCGACAACAGCTGGAACAGGCTCGCTGGTATGCACTGTCGGCAGAAGATTTAGCCGTTCGGGTTCTGAAACAGAGTTTTGACGACGATGATGGTGTGATTCATCTTAGCCAGTACTGGGCGACGGAAGGCATGGTGTTCCCGGTTGAAAATGGCAGCATTGCCGGCGAGATTCGTGATGCGCAGGGGTGTTTTAATGTTAATTCCATGAATGTCTCCGACAACACGGATGGTTCTACGCCTCTGGAAGTCGATATCTTTGCTTACCTGCTGGAAGAGCTGGGAATCAGTACCAGTGAAGCCATGAGCATCAGCTGGGCGACCAGAGACTGGGTTTACAACGGCGAAGACTACACCCAGTACGGTGATGACCACTATATGTCCCGCCCGGTGCCTCATCTTGCCGGACAGACCGCTATGCGTGATATCAGCGTCTGGCGCTCGGTAGCCGGGGTTTCCCAGGGCATCGCCCTGCGAGTACTGCCTTATCTCTGTGCCACACCATCCAGTCGGCTGGAAGTTAATGTTAATACCATTCCTGCTGATCAGCCTGAACTGCTGACAGCACTGTATGAAGGTGATCTGCCCATTGATCAGGCGCGCCGCGTGCTGGAGCAACGCCCTGCCAATGGCTGGGATACGGTCGATGAATTCCTGAACAGCTCTCTGCTGGCCAATTACAACGACAGCAATGTACGATCTTTGATTACCGTTAACAGTTCTTATTTTGAATTACGTGCTAACAGCGAATTTGCCGGAACACGTACAGGCTTACACAGTTTGCTAAGACGCAATGACGACGACAGACTATCGGTTGTACGTCGTAAATTCGGTGCCTTTTTATGACAAGCGACCCTTTGAACAGTAATACGATAAAACAACCGTCAACAAGCGGCACCGCCAAAAACCTGCTGGTTATTCGTCTACCTCTGGAAGCAGACGACGCCGTTTACTGGTCCACAGACAGTGATTGCGGTATGACATCGGTTGCAGATCTTGGTGAACTGCAAAAGCTGACCAGCACCCATCGCTGTAAAGTTCTGGTTCCCGGTGAAGCTGTTGGCCTGCATGCTCTGGAGCATCCGGGCAAGCTGAACCGAACCGTTCTTCAAACCCTGCCCTGGCGCCTGGAAGATGATCTGGCCGCCGAAGTGGAGGATATGCACTTTGCCCTGCTGAGCCACAGCAACGGCAAAGCCTGGATGGCGGTTGTTGCCAGATCCTGCATGGAACAGTGGCAGACATGGCTTCATGATGCGGGCATCAATAGTCGTCAATGGTTGCCTGATACCCTGGCTCTGCCATTTACTGACGGTGAATGTACCGTATTGAAATTAAACGACCAGTATCTTGTTCGTACCGGGGAGTGGCAGGCAGGTGCCTGTGATCCGTCATGGCTGCCTCTTTATCTGGAAAGCCTGCACAGCGAATCCAATGATGTAAAGGTTCGGGCTCTCAGCCCGATGCCGGATGGCGCAGGGATTCAACCCGAAGCTCATCTTTACCACGACAACGCTTTGCAACCTCTGTTGGAGCCCGCAGCACAGAGTTCCCTGAACCTGCTGCAAGGAGACTACCAGCCGGAGTCCATGCTTATCCGCCATCTCAAGCCCTGGCGAACCGCAGCAGCCCTGTTGCTGACCACCGGTGCCTTAATGCTGGGGGTCAACATGGCCAGTACCGCCAGACTCGAAAGTCAGGCAGATGCCCTGAGAGCCGAAGCTAACGCAATTTATAATGATCTGTTCCCCGGCGAGCGGGTGGTTCGCCTGGAATATTCCCTTAACCAGAAACTCAGTGCTTTAAAGCAGCCCGGTGACCAGGAAAAATCGGGATTGCCAGCCTTGCTGAATGAACTGGCTCCGACGTTTAAATCCGAATCGGCGTTAAAGCCTGTGCAAATGGACTACGACCACAGTCGTCAGGAGTTGCGCATGAGTGCAGAGTCAGACTCCTTCAATACCTTTAGCCGTTTCCGTGAAAACGCGCCTGCCTCTGTATCCGTAACCGTTCAAACGGTTGAGCAGCAGGAAGACGTTGTGACCGGTGCGCTGGTGATCAGGAGTAACGACCAATGAGTCAACGAGCCATGAATCAACTGAACCAACTGCAACAGCAGGCAAAAGAGTACTGGCACGGTATTTCAGCCCGGGAACGTCAGCTGATTACCATTGCAGCTCCCTTACTGCTGGTGTGGATTGTCTGGATGGGTATTGTTCAGCCAGTGCTGGACAAGCATGAGCAGGCACAGCAGGAAGTATTGAACCACCAGCAAATGCTGAACCGGGTAAAAAGCACTGCTACTGAAATTCTGCGTTTGCAGGCAAAAGGCGCGGTGATCACTGAACGTCCGAATGGTCCGCTGGATCAGTTAATCAATCGTAGCGCCAGTGATCATGGTTTGCGCGTGACGGGTGTGCGCACACAGCAAAACCGCCTGCAGGTGAGTCTGGCTAACGCCCCGTTTGACCAGCTGATGGGCTGGCTGGTTGAACTGGAACAGGGCAGCAGCGTGGTGATTGAGCAACTGCGTATAGAACAGACCCGAACACCGGGTATTGTCAGCATTGAACGTCTGGAGCTTAGTGAAGGATGAAGATTAAAAAAATTCTTGGGTTAAGCCTCACTGGTCTGCTGGCCTGGGCGTTTTTTCTGCTGGTCAACCTGCCTGCAGCTTTTGTTTATCAGGTGGCTCCGGTACCAGGCAATGTCAGTGCCAGTAATATCAGTGGTACAGTCTGGTCCGGACAGGCTGGGGAAGTCACTGTGAACAACGTTACCCTGACGTCCATTAACTGGGATATCAAGCCATCAGCCCTCCTGAGACGGGCTCTTGAAGCGGATATCAAAGTGGGGGACCTGCAATCGCCGGTGTCGGCGGAAGCCACTGTCCGGGCAACCACCTCTGAAGTCAGCCTGACGGATACCACGGTTGATGTCACTGCACAGTGGTTACAGTCCCAGTTCCCAATGCCCGATTTTGTGATTGTGGATGTACTGGGCAACATCAATCTGGATGTTCAGACAATGAACCTTACCCGACAGGGTTGCCAGAGCCTTGATGGTCTGGTTGCTCTGGAACGCAGCAGCCTCAACAGCCCGTTTGGCGATATTCGTCTGGGCGATGCAGGTGCACGTCTGAACTGTGAAGCCGGCACTCTGACGGCTTCGGTTAATCAGTCTTCCAGCGACATCTCCACAGAAGGGCAGTTTACCCTGCGCCCGAATATGAGTTTTAACCTGGCTGCCACCCTGACTCCGGGTGAAGAAATGCCAAACCAGCTGAAACAGGGACTGGATTTTCTGGGCCAGTCTGAAGGCGACGACTCTTACTCTCTCAGCTTTTCTGGCAGACTGTGATTGCGATTCGCCCCAGCCTGCTCTATAAATAAGAGACGGGGGCGATTCGGATTCGACGACGGTATCAAACCCTGAGGTGCATGCCGAGGACGTAGTGGTTCTCGTTAATCAAAACACTACAACCTAACTAGTTGCCAATAGCGACAAGTTTGAAGTTGCAGCTGACGAACGTAAGTTCGCCTTTGCTGCTTAATCGTAACTAAACACTACGATACTTCCAGTCTGTCCGGTTCGTTCGCTGGCCGGTTTTTCAGACTGTCATCGTAAGCGGACTCGCCACGTTCAGCAGTCCTCTGGCTGACGGGCTAAAACCAGTGAGGATCGCTTTGTAGAACCCCGACCACTGGGTCGTTACAGAGTTAAACTTAAAGGTGGATCTAAGCATGTAGAGCCAAAGGCTGCGAATCGGCGGACGCGGGTTCAAATCCCGCCGCCTCCACCACTTTTCCTCTATGAACAAAGCCTCGCAGATCGTTGATCTGCGAGGCTTTTTAGTACTTTCTCATCTGATTTAAAGAATTCTTAATTGAAATATATTTGTCGTATACATCCAATAGAATAAACGACTCTGTATGTATTTCGTCAATCAGCTCAAACTCAGGTACTGTCAATTGAGAGAGTTCTGGGTAAATTATACTCAAGTTATTTTCAAGTTAATTCCACACTAATAACGACCAACAACAATGACATTAACTGCCTTCCTGCTCATACTCGTCTCTTCATTCCTGCATGCTCTCTGGAACTATCGGGGCAAAAAATTCTCGCCTTCCCCGGCAGCCTTTATGGTGACGTCTTTTCTTGTCTTTTCGGTGGCCTCTCCGATACTGGTGTGGCGACACGACATTTTGTCGGTCATCACTCCGGAAACCTGGCTGCTGCTGGCTCTTAGCTCTGTCTGTCAGGGAATCTATTATACCGGCCTGGGCATTGGCTACCAGAAAGGCGACATGTCCATCATGTACCCCCTTTCCCGGGCTATGCCAGTCTTGCTGGTTCCTCCTATGGTAGCAATGGCGGGAACCGGAGCTGCGTTGTCTAATCAGGCAATAGTCGGAATGATGCTGGTTGTCGCTGGCGGTTTATTGCTGCCACTCAGCAGTTTCCAGCGGGATGCAATTAAGCGCTACCAGAAGCATATCGTTTTCTGGGCATTCCTTGCGGCTCTGGGAACCGCAGGCTACTCCGTGATAGACGACCATGCTATGTCACTCATTCGACAGGAGCTGGATATACCTGGGAAACCTTACTGGGTTGCAATCATTTATATTATTCTGCAAATGGGAGGAACCGGGCTAAGCCTGTTCCTGCTGGTCAGTTGCTGGCCAGCACAAAGGCGACAGGTAAAAGGTCTGCTACAAGACAACACCCGGCTACTGTTCAGCCTACTGTTCAAGAATGGCCTGTTTATTGCCCTTACCTATATTCTTGCGCTGTCCGCTATGGCGTTTGTCGATAATGTGAGCTATGTCGTTGCGCTGCGCCAGGCCAGCATACCCATCGGTGTGTTGATGGGAGTTTTCTGGCTTCACGAAAGCGCCCCGGCACCAAAATGCTGTGGCGTCGTATTGTTGGTGCTCGGGTTGGTCATGATCAGTTTTTGATGAACTGAGCCATGCACATACAAAATAGTTTTTGTCAGACGGGCGGCCAGTGGCTTCAAATATCTATTATCCCCATTATCCCCTGGCTGCCTTCTATGCTGACAGGCAAAACACCTATGCGATTTATGCTGATATTTTCCGGAATATCAATGACCCAGGAGGTGTGATGAGTTTGCCCGATAAACTTTTCAGGTTGTGCATTGTGGTCAAGTGTAAACAGTAAATAGTGATCAGCATTACTGTTCTCTTTCCAGCTCACCCTGATCTGCTGCCTGTTGTTGTATGTTTGCTGCTCTGAAATCCAGACGCCAGGAGGCTCTGCCATCAGTGTTGCCTCCTTAAACAGTTTAAGCTGACCAATATCAAGAACTGATGGCGCAAAACCAGCAGGAATTTTCACCGCTACTGACTGCAGCATTTGTCCCAACAGCTCTCCCAGCCCCAGAGATGCGGTACACCAATTCTTATCACATGTGGGCAGATAAAGCTCCTTACTCAGTCCATAGGACAGCTGAAGCTCTATTATTGGATACACGCCATCATTGCTGTGCTTATAAGTCAGAAATATTTCCTCATCTCCCTGCAAGCGGTAGCTTGCCGAAAATAAATCTATCCTGCTTTCTGATGAGGAAGCTGGCGTCAGTCGAATAGCGCCACTGCCTTGAAATCCTGTTATATCTACACTTTTAACATCCAGCCTGGCGTTTCGATTTTTTTGACCACATGTATCAGGTAAGGGGGTTTGCTGCTGAGGCTGAGTCCAGCCATAACCTGAAGCGGTTAACACTTCGAGAGGTTGCCCCCTGTGGTAATAAAACGAGCCACCCTGCCCCCTGTTGAAGTCAGTCGAAAACGGCATGCTGTGAATCATCGGTTTTGAATCAACAAGCGAACAGACACCAGGCCAGTCTCCCCCATCTGTTCCCCGCCAATAGTTCTGAGCAGTCTCGTAGTTTTGGGACGGTAGCGCATCGTTGTTAAAGTGCCAGTTGCTGGCGAATAGTGCCAGGTTTCGATGTCTGGATGCCAGGCTCTTGAAACGAGGCGTTATATATTTTTCCCAATGAGCATCAATGCCATAAAAAAGATAAGAGTCTTCCCACTGGTATGATTCGTGATGATCGCATAACAGTGAATGTTCGTTCCAACGATAGTCAATCATCATCCTGCCCGTTCCGGGAGAGGGGTTAATAGCCCAGAAAAACAGATGATTTAATGTGTTCAATACTCCCTGATGGTTAATCTTTCCATTTTTCGTCATCGCATCGTACCAGATCAGACTGATATGCTTCGGAGAACGCTCCATAAAATACCGCAGGAACTCAGCCATCCTGAGTGCATATTCACTGCTCCCGCCTTCTGTCTCCTGATTGATAAACCACCCGTCGAAGCCGAGTGTCTCGGCTATAGCAATCAACCGGTCAGCAAGAGGAAATGTTCCATTATCTTCATTTTTGATCAGTAATTTCTGCAGGTTCGAATACTCACCTCCATATTTCAAAGGTTGCAAATTGACTACGCCATAAACAGGCACCCCGTTCTTATGCCCCTGCTCAATCCAGTAAACCGGGGGAGGAACAACAATGCCTTCCTGTTTAGAGCCTGCCCAGTACACAAAAATATCTGCCAACTGCCAGTTTGTAAAAACACTGAACTGCGCATACGGCACTCCCTGTGCCAGCTGCCCGCTAGTAGTTTGCGAATGAAAGATCATTGTTTGACGGCCAAAGCGGAGCGGTCGCTTCTTCAGAGGTACGAAAGAGCGGTTATCATTCAGCCAGTAGGGAGTGAGCGGCAACCATTCAGCCAGATCGTCTATCTGCCAGGCAGGAGAAACCGGCATCAGGCTGATCTCAGATGCTTTTATGAAAAACGGGTTTAACAGCAGACAAACCCAAATTGAAGCGATCCTTTGCCTTGTTTTCATTTTATTTTCCACAGGGATTAAGACACTAAAAGTGACCGGAAGGATCAGGAATAGTTCAATGAAGCCCACAGTATTCTGTTATATACCGGGGCAAACAGCAGTGAATTAATTTAAATAATTACTTATTTATCAGTATGTTAATCAGCAAGACGACAGCTCGAAGCATTTTTGCTCATTTTTTGAACAATAAAACGTTAGTACTAGGTGGAGTGGGGTCTGAAGGACTATCCCAAAAATGATCACAAGGTTATCCACAGAAGCTGTGAATAACCTTGTGCAAGGGAAAGTTATGAACAACTTATACCAATCAAACTTTCAAACCCCGTTATGAGCAAGCCATTTGAGTCCAATAGGCAATACCCTGAAGGGCATAAAGGCGGGGTGAGGAGTCATAGGCTTTATGCCCTTCAGGGTAATAGCTATGGCGACGATCCCCAACGCAGAATATTGGACTCAAATGGCTGCGCAATAGGGGATTTTGAAAGTGCGATTGGTATTATCATTTCGCCGAAATCAGATGGTAACGAAGCAATCCCCGATGCTGCATCCAGCGAATAAACCAGACCAGTAGACGGAGGCGAATCCAGACCTTTGAACGAGTTACCGAAGACAGGTGTCCGTAGTGCTGAGAAAACCAGAAGCAGAAGCCCGAAAGGACATCTTCACTGATGTCGGTCATCTGAACATCTTCAAAGCCACAAGTGCTCAGCATCGATTCATAAACCTGTTTCACATACAACCCCGTTACAGGAATACCACAGGTTCTGGCCATCAGGGTCACCAGCCGCTGTTCAAAGCGGTCTTTAAAAGGCCGGGCCAGCATCATATCGGTTAAGGTCACTGAACCACCCTGACGCAGCACCCGTCGAGCCTGTTGAAAAAACGCTTTCTTGTTTTTCATGTGGTAAGCGCAGTCCAGTGCCAGAACCTTATCGAAGCATCCTTCTTCAAGACGCTGCATAATCGGGACACTGCCACGCTCCAGATTTAACTGACTGAAGTGACCACAGTAGTCATGCGCGTCGGCAAGAATTCGTTCAGATTCTGTAGCCGCTGTGAGTGCTTCGACCTGGTAGTAGTCAAGCCAGACCAGTAACTGGTCATAGCTGGTAAAGCCCATATCCAGAACTTTGTCCTGATTCGACAGGCAGGCTTTATCAGCCACTAAACCTGCCAGCTCTGAACAGGCCTGGCGATAACTGGCAGTGTCGTGCCAGTAACCCAGCAGACGCCAGCGGGAAGACGTGGAAACACCACTGTTGAGAAGCCACTGATCAGCAATGACTCCCTTTTCAGAGCGAGAAGAAGGAATCCAGATACGAACCAGTAGCATGATAATCTGGGACAATAAACCGGACATCACCAGCCAGGTGATTCCAATACCCAGAAAAAACGAAAGTATCGCCATAAGATGAAATTATTATTTCCCAGATTTATATACGACAGCGACGCACAAGGCAGTATTCGCCCGACCATTCACGGCTAGATCATAGAGAGATCAACAGGCGAATTCCAGCGCATAATCATGACAGTGACTGCTCCTCCAGCTAAAGCAGGAGGCTTCTGACTTCACAGGCTACAGCCAGTCGATAGTAACTGGACTTACACAGAAGCCTCCATCAGCAGAACCGGACAGCCCTTCCGGCTTTAAAGGTCTTTGTTTGATTTGTTGGGTATCTATACGGTTCCCTCTACGATGCGTTTCAATAACGACTTTCGCGGGTCTTCTAGCCCAACAGGCAGATACTCTGCCTTGATTTTTTTATTCGCAGCGCTTGGTTTTCGTCACCGCTAGTCTCTGGCTTTGAGACAGACCTGTGTAGAATACTAACAGATAAGTGCAAATACTCAACCGGAGTCCTTGCGGACTCCGGCCTTATATCCCCTCACTCAAAGTAAGGGGCTTACGGCGAAAATGCTAAATCCATTTCATCACTTTGCTGGCGCTTTCCGGAGGCTTTAAGAATAAACAGCAGACCTGCTGTCAGAGCAACCAGCACACCGGCAGGCCAGGCAACTGATGAGGACACCGCAAGACCTTCAGGCGCCATCAGAATATAAGTTGAACACACTCCGGTCATAAACACAGCCGGAGCCAGAGGAATCCAGAAGTTTCTGTCCTGAGTGACCATATAAACGGCTGCTGTCCATAAAACAACTGTAGCCAGTGCCTGATTGGAAAAGGCGAAGTAGCGCCAGATAATTGAAAAGTCGACCAGCGTCAGCAGGTAACCCGCCACAAAAACCGGAACTGCCAGAACCAGCCGGTGAAAGATATGAATTTGACGGATGTTCAGCATATCAGCAAAAATCAGCCTCAGGCTTCTGAAAGCCGTGTCGCCTGAGGTAATCGGACAGGCGATGACGCCCAGAATAGCCAGCATGCCACCAAAGCTTCCCATCAATCCGATCGCCACTTCATTGACCACCAGTGACGGACCGCCTTTATCCAACACATCCGACAGTCCTTCAATGCCGTTCGGAAAAAAGGCCATGGCCGCAGCAGCCCATATCAACGTCACGACGCCTTCAGCAACCATTGCACCATAAAATACACGTCGACCAACGGTTTCATTGGGAATACACCGTGCCATTAAAGGTGACTGAGTCGCATGAAAACCACTGATGGCACCGCAGGCTATAGTGATACACAGCATCGGCCATACCGGCAAACCGGCAGGATGGTTGGAAGCCGTTCCGACCTCTGGTACCGGCAGGTCATTGAAGACCAGCATGACAGCAATCCCCACCGCCATAAATAACAACGCCAGTGCAAACAGGGGGTAGATTCTGGCAATCAGCTTATCGACCGGCAAAATAGTGGCAACGAAATAGTAACCAATAATAACCGCCAGCCAGAATGACTTGTCAGCGAACACACCGTCAAAGCCCAGATTACTCAGCAGTGACGCAGGCCCCACCATAAAGACCACTCCGACCAGCAGCAGCAATACAATAGACATAACCCTCATAAACTGCCGGACGTGTGAGCCAAGATAAATGCCTACCACTTCCGGAATGCTTTTGCCTTCATGGCGAAGCGACATCATGCCAGAGAAATAGTCGTGAACCGAACCGGCAAAAATGCAGCCAAAGACAATCCAGATAAACGCTGCCGGACCGTACAACGCCCCCAGAATGGCACCAAATATTGGACCAAGTCCGGCAATATTAAGAAACTGAATCAGAAAGATTTTTGGCCAGCTTAAAGGAACAAAATCAACACCGTCTGTTAGCTCGTAAGCCGGTGTTGTTCGTGTAGAGTCGGCCCCAAACGCTTTTTCCACCACTGAGCCATACAATACATAGCCCGTTATCAATGCCAATAAGGCACAACTAAAACTCACCATAACCAGAACCTCCGGAATACATAAATGAAGGCTCGGCTTCTCTGATTCCGGCACTTCCTCTCGCCGCGGCCTTCAATGATACCAATGACTTCAGCTCTGGGCTCCGGATGAAATGGCTTACAGCAATCTCAGGCTTACAGCAAAAACATGGTCTCGATCAGCACGCATATTAATAATTCTCGAATAAAAATAGTCGCTGAAACGATAAGGACCGATAAAAATTAGGAGCTAGAAATAGACAGTTGATAATTTTTTGCTATTAATTAGCATAGCTTTTCAACTACCGGAACTATCTGAACTATCGGAACTATCGGTCAAATTCTATCTGCTAAGCTTCTCGGGTGTTGAAATATCGGGATACATTTATGAGCGGTATGATTAATGCCATCACATCGGTACTCTGGGGCTACATTCTTATCTATCTGCTACTGGGTGCAGGTGTCTACTTTACACTGCGTAGCCGGTTTGTTCAGATTCGCCATTTCATTCACGCCTGGAAAATCATGTTTGCTTCCAGGCGTACCGCAAAAAACGAAATTTCCTCCTTTCAGGCTTTGTGTACCAGTCTTGCAGCTCATGTGGGTGCCGGTAACCTTGCCGGGGTGGCTATTGCTATTTATATCGGAGGACCGGGTGCTGTTTTCTGGATGTGGGTGGTGGCTCTGCTGGGCATGTCGTCCAGCTATATAGAAAACACGCTTGCTCAGCTTTATAAGACCAACAATAATGATGGCACTTTCCGTGGTGGTCCCGCCTATTACATCCAAAAGGCTCTGGGACTGCGCTGGCTGGGCATGCTGTTTTCATCCCTGCTGCTGATTACTTTTGGCTTTGTCTTTAACATGGTGCATGCAAACTCGGTGGCTGCATCTGTTTCTGTTCACAGCGATATCAGCATCGAATATATCGGGTTGTTTTTTGCACTGATCACCAGTCTCATTATCTTCAGGGGCATTCATACCATCACCCGGTTTGCAGAGATCGTTGTGCCATTTATGGCACTGGCTTATTTCCTGATCGCTATTGTCGTTGTCCTGATGCGTTTGGAAGATATTCCTGCGGTTTTTTCCCTGATTATCAGTCATGCCTTTGGTCTTGAGCAGGCTGTTGGCGGGGGTATCGGTTACTCCGTTGCCCAGGCCATTATGCAGGGGGTAAAACGGGGGCTGTTCTCCAACGAAGCGGGTATGGGCAGTGGCCCAAACGCCGCCGCAACCGCAACACCCTGGCCACACCACCCGGCAGCCCAGGGTATTATCTCCATGACCAGCGTGTTTATCGACACCATTGTTATCTGCACTGCAACAGCCGCCATCGTACTCTTGTCGGGCCAGCTGGAAACCGGTAATACCCTGAATGGTATTCAACTGACCCAGGCTTCGCTGGGCAGTATTGTAGGCCCTTGGGGTCAGTGGTTCATTACCGGTGCCGTTATTCTGTTTGGTTTTACGTCGGTCGTGGCTAATTATTACTACGGTGAATCCAACCTTTTGTTCATGAAGAACAACCGAAAGCTGTTATTTCTATACCGCCTGATCGTGGTGACACTGGTTTATCTGGGTGCTGTCAGCAGTCTTGAGTCCGTATGGATTCTGGCGGACCTTTCCATGGGGCTTATGGCATTAATCAATCTGGTGGTTATTGTTTTACTGTCAGGTCCCGCACTGCAGGTGCTGAAAGATTATGACCGGCAGTTACAGGCAGGAAAAACACCGGTTTTTAATCGCAGGAACTTTCCTTTCCTGCACCAGACAATGGATAACGATGTCTGGGCTTCCGGCTCTGATGAGTCAGATGACTCTGATGAGGGAGGCTTCAGCACTTCACCCGAAACAACTTCATCAGAAGCGGCTTCACCCAAAGATATTCAGAACATTGATCAACTTCCTGACCGTTTCTGAACTGCTAACAGATCAACAAGCAAAAACTATTTCTGCGACACATGTTAACAAGGTGTCACAGAAATAGTTTATATCTGCATTTTTTTTATTCTTACTATTTTCTTGTGGCTTAGCTACCAAATGCAGTTTTTTTAACCAAAAACTTCTTAAAAACCACTCTTTATTGCCCTTTATAGCCAATGCGCAATCTACGCACAACCTACACGCCAATACCTATACGACTAATCACAAATACCAACAAGGGCGACGCGTGACGTACAACCAGCTTTTCCAGTCACACAGTAGTACCCGCAGCATGCCCCGCTTCAATTCCTGAAATCTGCACGACCACCCGATAAGTACATACACCAAGGCATTCACGGTCATTCACTAATGTTTTCAAAAAGTATTTGAAATAAAACTCGGAGGGATACCAACAACTCTGAGAACCTTATGAACGAATTTATTGCACCAATCATTGATTCGCTGAATGACTTGCTTTACGGCAGCGTGCTGATCTACCTCCTGGTCGGTGGCGGTATTTTCTTCACTGTTCGCACCCGTTTTGTTCAGTTCCGTCGCTTTGGCCTTGCCATCAAAACCATGATGGGTAGCCGCATCACGGCTGACAAATCCCAGATCTCTCCTTTCCAGGCTTTCTGTACCAGTCTCGCAGCCCGTATCGGTACCGGTAACATGGCCGGTGTAGCCGTAGCAATCTATCTCGGTGGCGCAGGTGCAGTATTCTGGATGTGGTTCATTGCACTGCTGGGCATGGCAACCAGTCTGGCAGAAAACGTTCTGGCACAGATTTACAAAACCAACAATGGCGACGGCACATATCGTGGCGGTCCGGCTTATTACATTGAAAAAGCCCTGGGCCAGCGCTGGCTGGGTGTCACCTTCTCCATTTCCCTGATCATCGCGTTCGGCTTCGCGTTCAACAGTGTTCAGTCTAACTCTATTGCTGCGGCATTCAGCGGTTACGGTATTGAGCCAAGTCTGATCGGTATTGCTCTGGCCGTTGTCAGCGCGCTGATTATTTTCGGTGGTATCCGTTCTATCTCCAAAGTAGCGGAAATGATCGTTCCTGTGATGGCTCTGGGTTATCTGGCGATTGCACTCATTGTTGTACTGATGAATGTCACTGAACTACCTGCCGTATTCAGCCTGATCTTCCGCAGCGCCTTCGGTTTTGAATCCGCTGCTGGAGGTGCCATTGGTGCAGCGGTTGTGAACGGTATCAAACGTGGCCTGTTCTCTAACGAAGCGGGTATGGGTAGTTCTCCAAACGCTGCCGCTGCTGCGCATTCCACACACCCGGTTAACCAGGGTCTGATGGGGATGCTGGGTGTATTCCTCGATACCATCGTCGTATGTACCGCAACAGCTGCTATCATCCTGATGTCCGGTATGCTGGACAGCGGACTGACCGGTATCGAACTGACTCAGGCAGCCCTGTCTTCTCAGGTGGGTTCCTGGGGTGGTCATCTGGTAGCACTGGCTATTCTGCTGTTTGCCTTCACTTCCATCATTGCTAACTACTACTACGGCGAATCCAACCTGCGTTTCATCATCGACAACAAAGGTGTCCTGATCGCTTACCGTGTTGCGGTACTGGCAATGGTAATCTGGGGTTCTGTGAGCAGTCTGCCAACCGTATGGAACTTTGCTGACGTTTCCATGGGTGTTATGGCACTGATCAACATGGTCGCTATCTGCGTTCTGTCCAGCATCGTGATTCAGGTGCTGAAAGACTACGACGAACAGCTGGACAGCGGTATGACTCCGGTCTTCAACCGCAGCAAGTTCCCGTTCCTGGATAAAACCATGGATAAAGATGTCTGGCAGGAACACAACAACAGCTCTACTGCAGGCGCTGCCCCAATCGACGTAAAGCCGGCTTTTGTCGCTGACTGATCGCTGATTCAGGCAGATCGCTGATTCAGGCAGATCGCTAATCAGACAGCACCGTCCGGTTCGTGCTGTTTGATAGAGAAAAGGGTGCTGTCGCACCCTTTTCTTTTACCTTTTAAAAAACGACTACTTTCGTACAGCTCTGACCGAGAACTTCGCTTTACTGAGGTCCACATCCGCAATCGTCAGCTCTTCATATTCCTGGGTGGCTGAAGCCCGGATGCGCAAATGCTCAAACCTTAACTCGCCCAGTGAACAGGGTATCCTCAGTCGAATGGAGCCATCGGCGCGAATCTCAGCCCTTGCATCATACGGGTCGTACTCCAGCGCCTGAAAACCATCGGCCGTCGTCAGTGAATTAATCAGAGGCGCGATAAGCCGGGTAAGCTGATCTGTTCCCTGTACCGCTTCATCCGAATCATCTTCACCCTGTAGCCCGGCCAGTACCTGCAACGGTTGCAGCAGAGCAATGGCCAGAGAAGACGCAAAACGAATCCGTGTCTGGTTGGAAAGCGCCCTTCGTAACTGAAAAAGGGAAATATCCTTCATCTCAAGCAACACCTCTCCCAATCGCTTCCCGGTCTGTTTCTGCAGCTCGGTGGCCTTTTCCAGCTGCGCTTCCGAAACATAACCCCGTTTCAGCAGAATCCGCCCAAGCCTTGATTTGTGGTATGCTTCTGCCCGATTTACATTATCCATAACTGATGCAAACTCCCGTTTTGCAAGATTACGGAAAAGTTATCGACCAACCGGGTTACAACTGTTGCTTATAACTGTTGTAACCCGGTTGACTGCCGGAACGACGAACAGGCTCTCAGCATGCCAGAAAAAAACCAGGGCTTTGCCTTCGAAAAATCGCTCAGTGAGCTGGAATCTTTGGTTCAACAGATGGAATCCGGAGACCTGACACTGGAACAGTCTCTCAAAGCTTTTGAAAAAGGCGTCAGGCTCACCAGAGAATGCCAGCAGGCTTTAACCGAGGCAGAACAGACGGTACAACAACTGCTGGACAATAATGGTCAACTGGAAACCCGTCCTTTCGAACCTCTTGAAGGAGAGGAAGGAAAATAAGCCATGACCCTTAAGGATTACATAACCAGCTGCCAGCAGCGGGTCGATGACAGGTTGCGACAGGTTATTCCTGCCAGCAGTGATATCAGCCTGCAACTGGTTGAAGCCATGGCCTACTCGGTCTTCAATGGCGGCAAACGGATTCGTCCGGTGTTAGCCTATGCCGCCAACCGGGCAGTGGGGGGCGATCACTCGTCTGCCGACGCGCCCGCCTGTGCGGTTGAACTGATTCATGCTTATTCACTGGTTCACGATGACCTGCCCGCCATGGACGACGATGACCTGCGCCGTGGCAAACCCACCTGCCATAAAGCCTTTGATGAAGCCACCGCGATTCTTGCCGGTGATGCTCTGCAGACCCTGGCGTTTGAAACCCTGTGCAACCCTCTTCTGATACCGGAAGGCGATTATTCGGCCGAATCCAGACTGAAACAGCTGCGCTGTCTGGCAGAAGCCTCAGGTCATGCGGGCATGGCGGGTGGACAGTCGAAAGACCTTCATTCTGTTGGTAAACCCCTGACAGCCGATCAGCTGCAGCACATGCACAACCACAAAACCGGCGCACTGATTCGCGCCAGTGTGCAAATGGGCGCACTGAGCCATCGTTTTACGCCTGTGGATCAGCTGGAACAAATGGATCACTACGCCAAAGCCATTGGCCTGGCCTTTCAGGTACAGGACGACATTCTGGATGTTGTTGCTGATACCAAAACTCTGGGGAAACAGCAGGGCGCAGACCTTGCACTCGACAAGCCGACTTATGTCTCCCTCATGGGGCTTGAAGAAGCTCAGGCTTATGCCCGGTCACTGTGTGACAGCGCCATTGATGCCATCAAAGACTTCGACGAACGGGCTTCTGTGCTTCGTCAGTTGGCGGAGTATATTATTCACCGCTCTCATTAGGCTGTTGATGTTTTAAGCTGCTGCATTCTTACCCAATAAGACTCCAGCAAGGATGTAGCAGATTTCGGCTCCTGATCCGGGAGTGCCTTATCGACAAAGGTTCAGGTACAATCGGCAGTAATGAGCTATAAAAGTTGGATTCAACCGATTTTTTTCAATTTCCTGAGCAGGAAGTTTATTCATATCAGCTCTTCCCCAAACCCTACCTACAGGCGTATGGTGGATACATAGAAGGGGTATCTGAGCCAGAACGAACTCAGGAAAAAACTGACTGATGTTCGACTGGCAGCCGACCCCTGGTAGGCAGAAGAAGCCCGAAGAAGCCCGAATCGCAAGCGACAACATGTTTCACGAAATACCCAAGACCAGGCCCGAAACGCCCTTACTGGACAACATCGACACGCCCGAGCAACTTCGCGCTCTCCATGTGTCCGACCTGCCTGCGCTGACCCGGGAACTGCGTGAGTTCCTGCTCTACTCGGTCGGTCAGACCGGAGGACACTTTGGTGCAGGCCTCGGTGTTGTGGAGCTGACTGTAGCTCTGCATTACCTGTTCAACACACCGGAAGACCGTCTGGTCTGGGATGTAGGTCATCAGACTTATCCCCACAAAATCCTCACCGGTCGTAAAGAGCGCATGAACACCCTGCGCCAGAAAGACGGTCTGGCCGCCTTTCCCAAGCGCTGTGAAAGCCCTTACGATACCTTTGGTGTTGGACATTCCAGTACCTCCATCAGTGCAGCCCTGGGCATGGCGATTGCTGCCAAACTCAAGGGTGATCAACGTCGTACTGTAGCGGTTATTGGTGACGGTTCGATGACAGCCGGTATGGCGTATGAAGCCATGAATCATGCTGCCGACGAGAAAGCCAATGTACTGGTGATACTGAACGACAACGATATGTCCATCTCACACAGCGTGGGTGGGTTGTCCAATTACCTTACCAAGATACTGTCCAGCAAGACCTATCACCATATCCGTGAAGGCAGCAAAAAGGTACTGAACTCCATCCCCCATGCCTGGGAGCTGGCCCGTCGTACCGAAGAACACGTTAAAGGAATGATTATTCCCGGCACGCTGTTCGAGGAAATGGGCTTTAACTATTTTGGCCCTATTGATGGTCATGACCTGCCCATGCTGCTGCATACGCTGGAAAACCTGAGAGATCTGGAAGGTCCGCAATTCCTGCACGTGGTAACACGCAAGGGTAAAGGGTTTGCTCCGGCAGAACAGGACCCCATTGGCTACCATGCCATTACCAAACTGGAACCTCAGAAGCAACAAGCCCCTAAACCTGTTGTTCCGAAAAAGCCTAAGTACGCCAACGTATTCGGACAGTGGCTGTTTGATATGGCAGGACAGGATGACAAACTGGTTGGCATTACGCCTGCCATGTGCGAAGGCTCAGACCTGCTCCGCTTTGCCGAACACTTCCCGGATCGTTACTTTGATGTCGCCATTGCCGAACAGCACGCGGTCACACTGGCAGCGGGCATGGCCTGTGAAGGCATGAAACCGGTGGTGGCCATTTACTCCACCTTCCTGCAACGGGGTTACGACCAGCTGGTACACGATGTTGCAGTCCAGAACCTGGATGTGCTGTTTGCCATAGACCGCGCAGGCATGGTGGGAGAAGACGGCCCGACCCATGGTGGTTGCTACGACATTGCCTATCTGCGCTGCATCCCCAATATGCTGATCATGGCACCCGGTGATGAGGATGAAACCCGCCGGATGCTCACCACGGGTCACCAATTTAATGGTCCGGCGTCGGTTCGATATCCTCGTGGTACAGGACCGGGGGCAGTGATCAGTAAAGCTCTTGAGCCTCTGGAAATCGGTAAGGGTGAAATTCGCCGTCAGGGTAAACGCGTGGCGATTCTCGCGTTTGGTACCGTTCTGACCAATGCGCTTAAAGCCGCTGAGCAGTTAGGCGCCACTGTCGCCAATATGCGCTTTATCAAGCCTATGGACACCGGCCTGATTAATGAACTGGTGAAAAACCATGAGTTGCTGGTCACCGTCGAAGAAGGCTGTATCAGTGGCGGGGCAGGTTCTGCGGTCAATGAATATCTGAATGAGCAGGCGATGAATGTACCGGTGCTGAATCTGGGTATTCCTGATCGTTACATTGAGGCTGCCAGCCATGCACAACAACTGGAAGAGTGTGGCCTTGATCCTCAGGGTATTGTTGATTCGATTAATGATCGCTTAAGCAGAGAAGTCCTCCAAACCTTAGCATTGCCACACGTAGCCAGATCCTGACCAATAACCACCGGCAGCTAACACTGCCGGTGCAGTTACAAATACCTTTAATTTCATTGTCGCCTTGGCAAAACTGTATTCTCTCTTCTATCTTGCTAGGATCGCTTTCTGCAATCCTGACTTTTAGTAATTCCATAAAATGATTTTCGTTTTGGAATTCCATTTGGAAAACCTTTTTACACGACGGTTTGGGAGTAAGTCGACTCATACAAATTAAACCCTGTAAAAGAAAAGAGTATTTAAAATGTCATTTAACAAAGTACTTGCACTATTATTGTCTGCTTACCTTACAGGCTTGCCCATTCATGTTTCTGCAGCAGAATTCCATCAATCAACTAAGCCTGCACCATACACCCATATAACAACAACATCATTAAAAGGACACTATTCTCCGGGGTACCTGAAACTCAATAAAGACAAATTTGCGGTTACAACAACTCAGGCAGAGGGATACACTGTCTATTCTATGCAACCCTACACCAGCACCTCCAAAAACCAGCAAATCAAACTAAAAAAACTGACAATATCACCTTCGGTAAGCGGCAGCACATTTGTCGAATATCTCGCTGTTACTGAATCGGGGCATCATATTGTTACCGTTGAACGAACACCACCACTGTCCCGGCACGCCAATACTGCATACCCACAACAACAAGCTTATTCTATTCCTCTCAATATAAAAAAAAGCATAATGGCTTCAGGCTCAGTCACTTACACAACACCCATGCCGGACCATTCAACCGTTAAAGTTACCTACTCTCCTTCCGGAAGGAGCCATTCCAACTTTAACAACAAGACCGCAAACATTTCCGGAAATAGTACAAATGGTAAAGAGCCAACAAAAAATGTCCATCCAGACAAATATTCAAAAACCACTCTTATTTACTCGGGACTAGGCGTAGTGTCCCTTCTGGCCTTAATCACTTTTTCACTTTACAACCTGAGTCGTCCGGACCCTGACTCAAACAAAGACCCGGAGTCAGCTAAAACCAATCCTAAAAAGCAAGAAAGTAGACAAGAAACCGAAGAAACTGAAAGCTTATTGACCAACATGCAACCCTCAGACCCTGTTGATGGAGGAAGCTGCCAGACGGTTTCTGTGCAACCCAACACGAGAAATAGTCTATTACCTCCTACCGCTGATAGCTCTGCTATTGAAATGGATAAATTCGTAAACAAAATTACAAACCTAATAGACAGCATTACACCGGGAATAGACGCCATTGCAATCGCGACGATATTGAGTGAATTTGAAGAGTATGAAAGAGACTTGGCAGAAACTAAATTATGACCTGTTCACTTAAGGGAAGCAGCGGGTATATCCTGCTTTGCGGCTTCCCTTAACTTTTTTGACAGGCGTCTTTTATCTTTCAGGCTTTAGTCAATGGCACTATAAAAACCTGCGAATTTTACAGGGGAGGTTAACATGATATCGAAAAAGGTACTGGCATTGTCTGGCTGTCTTTTGGTTTCTCAATCAGCTCTTATCGCTTCAGCACCTCATGTGCATGAGTCATTGAAGTCCCATTCTAAGTCTGTGCAGCTGGAAGGGTATTATTCCCCCGGTTATCTGAAACTGCGTGACCAAACGTTTGCGGTTACAAAAAGCTCAGACAGGCAGCAGCTTGTTTATACAGTACAACCTTATGCATACAGTTCCGGGAGCTCACAATTCAGATTAATTAAGCTGGCCGAATCCCCTTCGGTCAGTGGCGGCCTATTTACCGAGTATCTGGCCACATCCCGCTCCGGCAAACATTCTGTGATGATTCAGCAAACGCCTCCGTCATCAACCTTTAGCCACCATTCGTTGCAGCAGTCACCGACATCCCTGAACATTAAAAAAAGTATTACCGCTTCAGGCTCTGTCGTTCTAACCACGATGAGACCCGATGGTTCAGCTGTCAGGATATCCATAAGCCCTTCAACCAGTGGTCATAACAAAACAGTGACAAAAAGTGAGGCTGGAAAGTCAAAAAACAATGTCGTAGTACAGGCTTTAGCGGTGACCGGGACAGTCGTCGTTATCGGTATCATGATACGCATAATGAAAAGCATGAGAGGTTACTCTGCTGATCATAGAAAATCAGCGGCAACCGATAAACTCAGGCGTTATAGAAACACAAGAGATCCCGAAGAAACAGCACTGTTAGAGCACTGGACGCAAAGTATTGAACTTCCAAGAAGTCATTACAGCGAAGAACTGAGTGAGCTTTATCCAATAGAAAGCACAACGGGAGATCATTTATTACCGGCAAACGTCGAGGTACTTTCAGCGACAATACCCGATCAACCAACCGATGAGAATTCAGAAACAGAGACCTCCTTATTGGAAGCCGCATTAATCATTCATGGTGTTGACAATACGTTCAGCCCCGGAAACGTTATCATTAAACAGGCAATAGCACATTAACGGCCGACTGAATCCAACCCGTTAATGTCCCAACAAATACTTTTTTATTCCGCTTTATTCTTTATTCCAAAACAGGCGCAGGCTCCCCCCGTTAAAAGGCATAAGCGACTTAAGCCTTTTAACCCCAAGCCTGTGCAACTCTGTGATCATCTGGGATAACAAGCGAATAAAGTCTGTCAAAAAATGACCTGCATCAAACTCAAGCTAACAAGCTGCAACAGCCTCTTAACTTTTTTGACACAGGTCTTTTATCTTTCAGGCTTTAGTTAATTCGCTAGCGAATTACCACCAGGTTTCCATATTGAAGCCAAAGATCAGCTCATTTTTCTTCTTCTTGTCTATTGCTGTAGCAGTACCATAACGGTAGCTCTCGCCATGGGTATCAAAGCGATCCCATTCATCTGTCTTTTTGGCGTAGGTTACGAAAGCCCGTAATGAAGGTCTTGCCCAGACACCACTACCCGCCTGGAATATCTGGGCAAGGGTGATCTTGGCCATTTCGTTGGTTCCGGCACCATTCTGTGCTTTGACCGATTCATAACCCACTTCCAGTGCAGTAGCCATGGTGTTTGACCACTGGTATTGAGGACGGGCACCAATACTGAACCACTTATCACCGTTCTTGTTGTCCAGTCGCTTATCCTGATAGGCGACGTTGTACATAATCTCAAAGTCTTTTGATACGTTCACTTCACCGTGATTGAACACACGCCAGCTGTGACCGTCATGATCTTCACCAATACTGTATTTACGATCAGAGCCACCTTCTGCGCTCATCAGTCCACCCGCCAGACCATCAACACCATACTGGAAGGCGAATGTGTTGTTACCATGAGCCCAGCCCTGTCGGTACACGGTGGAGAACATGTAGCCTGAGTCCGTTACATTCTCGCCCGGTTCTGTCTTGAATTTTGTATTTTGTGCCAGAACATAGTTCACACCCACCACCAGATCAGCCGAATCACTGAGCTGAATATCACTCACACGCAAGTCTATATTATGAAGGGTTCGTTTATTATTTTTGGACTCATCTTCATGATCTCGTCTTGAGTCAGGGCTTGAATCCGGAGACATCCAGGCGACCTGAGCATTACCAAAGCCAATATTCCAGTTTTCAATACCAATACCGGTGCTGGATGTATCCCAATATTTGATATCCGCCAGATGTACTTCATGACGACGATAAAAACGTTCACCGATCCAGACTGAAGCATCAGGCTGGCTGGCAAACAAACCATGACCGGCTGACCACATCTGGATGGTGCTGACATCACCCCAGTCTTCACCACTGCCCAGCATCAGCGTGGTATCAAAATAGGTGTCACCATCGCGCCAGAGATCCATGGAGACACCGGCCTCCCACCAGTTCAGTTCGTTACCCAGACGATAATTACCATAGCCCTGTCCGGCACGAACGACATCGTTACGCTCGCCTTTCCCGCCATTATGGTCATTATTGTTGGTATAAAGCGTTCCCCATTTTGCGTAACCCATGGTCTGAACATTCTCAATACCAAAATTGGCATGAGCAGCAGTAGCCGAACATAAAACCGCTAAAGAAACTGCATTAGCAATAAGTGTCTTTTTTAACATAGGTACCACTAAAAAATTTGTGTGTATTGGCTTGTTGTAATAAACCGGTCATTCAAACACTCCCCGGGGTTTGAACATCCGACAAATCCATTCATCAACGCATTGAATATTGACTGGCAATATCAAGGTATAAACAAGAGAGACGCCACCCTTCAAAGGAAGAAAAAACATTCAACCGCATGAATTAAATGTGAAACCGTTAATTTAAAACATTGATTAAAGGCAAATGACGTTTAACTTTCACCGATCGCTTGTTTATCGTTAATAACGATGCTTTTAATAATGAGCCATGTATTCATCAGTCAATTCAATGCTTAACCCAATGAAATGCATGACTCATTATCGATCTATACCGTTTAAACCCCGGTAATACGAATCAACAAGGAACTTTCCGGCTGTAAAACAGGCATCATTAATCCAACCTGTTCCAACAGCGCACCACTCATGGTGAATGATTCTTTCATCCAGGGCGGACACTGCTTCATGTAAATATCCGTCGAGCTGTTTTCCAGCACTTCTACCCTGTAAGTCGTGTCAGAATTCAAACCCGGTATTTTCAAAGGCGCAGCCAGCGCATATTCCGACATTTTGAATTGTGAATACATCAGCAGGGCTTCCTGCTGGTTCTCACTCACCACACCCCATGCCTGGGTTTCCTTCACATCGGTGTCACAACGGAAATGCTGTCCCGTATGCAGAAGACCCCGGAAGGATTTATGCAGTTCAATGTATTTGGCAAAAGCCTGCTTCTCTTCTTCCGATGCGCTGGCAGGGTCCAGCTCAACCCCCATATGCCCAAACAGTGCCGTTATGCCGCGGAAATGACCGTTATGCTGACGCCCTGTGGTATGGCAAAGCTTCGCACCAATATGCGCACCGGTGATTTCCAGTGGGAAGAAGTAACTGGCACCACGCTGAATAGCCTGACGCTCCAGGGCATCGTTGCAGTCTGATGCCCAGAAACGATGAGTCCGACGCAGCACTTCATAATCCACACGACCACCGCCGCCTGAACAGGTTTCGATTTCCACCAGCGGGTGTTTTTCCCTGACAAAATCCACCAGACGGTAGTAAGCCTCTACCTGACCATGGAAGCCTGCCTTACCCTGATGGGTAGGCTGAACCAGTTCCCGGTTCATGTCCCATTTGATGTAACGAATGTCGTATTCCGACAACAATGCGTCCAGTCGGCCAGCAATAAACTCAAAGGCTTCCGGAATTTGCAGGTTCAGCACATACTGATTGCGAATCGTCACCTGATCATAACCTTCGGTGTGCAGCATCCATTCAGGGTGCTCACGGTAGAGGTCAGAATCCGGGCTGATCATTTCCGGCTCAAACCACAGGCCAAACTCCATGCCATGCTGTTTGACGCAGTCAATAATCGGCTGCAAACCTTCAGGGTACTTGCCGGTATCCAGATACCAGTCGCCCAGTGCCGCATTGTCACCATGACGTCCACGGAACCAGCCATCATCAATGATAAACCGCTCAACCCCGATTTCAGCGGAAGCACTCACCATTTTCAGGATGTATTCCGGATCGTGATCAAAGTAAATGCCTTCCCAGGTGTTCAGGTGAACAGGGCGGACTTTTTCAGGCTCAGGGAACGAGACAATCTCGGACCGCACATGGCGATGGAAGTTCTGACTGATACCGTTCAGACCTTCACAGCTGAACGTACTGTAGAGGGTAGGTGTTGTATAACGTTCACCGCTGGCCAGAGTCATTTCACCCGGCATTAACAGTTCGCCTGCCTGAAGATAACGACGTCCGTCGCTCATTGCCTCGGCATGGAAACGATGGTTACCACTCCAGCCAAGGTGGAAACCATAGACATTACCCGCTGTTTCACTGAAACCCGCATCACCGATCATCATGCCCGGGAAGTGTTCGTGAGAAGTACGCCCACGACGATTTTCCAGGGTAAAACCACCACGATCCAGCGTCTTTCTTTCAGCCTGGAACTCATGGGTCCAGCGTCCCTGAAAATACTGGATTTCACGGGCTGTTACCGGCAGAGCCAGCGTATTGGTCAGTTTCTGAAGCTGGTAAGGTGTGCTGCCTTCATTGGTCAGTTCCAGATGAGATTCCAGAACGTCTGTTGCCGTATTCAGTGTCAGATGGATAGACAGTTTCAGCTCAGCCCTTGGATCACGACAGGAAAACACGACACTGTTTTTCTGTTGCAGAGCTTCCTCAACCGTAAACTCTGGCGACCAGTTATTGCCCTGCCGACTGCCCTCAAGACCCGGAGAGGTAAACAGGCCACGGGCGTGTTCGGGGCACAGAGACAACACGGTATCCGTATCAATACGAGCCTGAGGCACCGGGCGGTGGTTACCGTGAAAATAACCTTCAAGATCAGTGCCTTCGGGCAGTTTTTTACCCCAGTACAACATCTCGGGCAAACGCTGGTCAGCCTTGATGAGTACGCTGGTCGTATCGGTACTCAGATGGATCAATGGTTTAGTCATAACGGCGGCGTATATAAAAAGTCAGTGAAACGGGTGCTTCCCGACAGAGTGGGAAGCGCCCGTGTTAATCAGGCATAAGAGGCGTTTTTAAGGTCAGCGTCTTCCTCAAAACGCTTATCCAGACGATAGGTTTTCTTGTAAATCAGTGCACTCAGGGCCACCAGAATCGCTGGCACCAGCAGCATCAGAACTTTCAGACCCATAATGGTATCCGGTGTCTGAATTTCATTAGCAACATAGCCAACCAGTGTCAGACCGGAGCCAATCAGGAAGCCCGCCATGGCACCGGCTGCTTTTACCAACATGGTTTGAACCGAGAAAATAACGCTTTCACTGCGCATACCGGTCTTCTCTTCACCGTAGTCCACCACATCAGCCAGCATGACAGTAGACAGACCGTTAAACAGACCATTACCAAACTTCATTGCCGCACCGGCGATACCCACCAGAATGGCATTCTGTGGAGCAATCAGGCTGCCCATGTACAGAACCGCACAGCACAGAATCGGGAAACCGCAAGCCAGAGGCCACATGAAGCGACGGTTAACCACTTTGGAAATCCATGGGAAGAGGAAAATACCGGTAAATTCTGCAGCACCGGCCACCAGCATGAACATCGGGAACAGCGCTGGTTCACCAATAGCGTAAGAGAAGTAGTAGATACCAAAGCCGCCAATCAGCTGCATGGCAATATTAAACGACAGTACAAAACCAATCAGGGACTTCAGCTGATCGTTTTCACCGATAATCTTTTTAACATCACTGATCGTAAACTTCTCTTTGGCTACTTTGCCGCCGTCAGTCTTTTCCTTAACCCGGAAGAAAACCAGCAGGGCACTGGCAATAAACAGAACCGCAATGCAAATGCTCATCAGGAAGAAGCCGTGACCCTGATCACCACCACCCAGAACACCAACGGTATACAGACCATAGCCACCAACCAGCGTCCAGGCGATGCTGGCAAAAATACGGGGCCATACCACCAGATGTTCGCGCTCAGAGCGTTCAGAAGACAGGGAAGGAATAATGGACCAGTAAGGAATATCCATGATGGTGTACGTTACACCCCAGAGGATATAGGTCAGCGTCGCATAAATGTAAACAAAGGTTCCGTCATAACGATGCGCACTGAACAGCATGATCAGCACGACTGCATTAATCAGTGTACCAATCAATACCCAGGGGCGGAACTTGCCAAAACGGGAACGGGTATTATCGACAATCATCCCCATCAGAGGGTCGGTGAATGCATCAACAACCCTGGCGACCAGAAACAATGTACCCACAAACGCCGCCGATAGACCAACGACATCGGTGTAATAAAACATCAAAAAGATATAAATGGGTGCACAACCAAAGTCCTTACCCAGAGCTCCCAGCCCGTAAGAAAATTTGGTGCCCAGCGAGATATGCTGGTTTTCAGCGTGCGTACTCATTACCCGTTTTACCCCCAAAAAAAGTGATAAGTAACCTTCAACTTTCACCACACAACTGGTGAAAAAAGAATTCTTTGATCGCGACTTTAAATAGCGACTTTAAATAGCAACTGTAGATAGCGACCGGGAATCACCAAAAACGGTGACCCCGATCCCACACAACTCAGGACAATTCAAACTGCCATTGATAGAAAGAGTCTTTCAGCTGGTATTCAGGACGAATGCTCGGTGACCAGGAATCATCACCACCAATCCCCATGTGAAAACCATCCAGATAAACAAACAACCCTTCACACTCTTCCAGTTCATTGGTGTGCAGCGCTTTCGCCAGTTGCGCCTGACCATAAGGGCTGACACTGAACTGAAAGTCACCTTTCACCGTTGCACCGCCGAGCGATAAGTGACGTGTATCGCAACGAAGACCATTCTCGCTCGGGAAAATATACGGCGTGTGCATGGCAGCAGGTGTTTCTGACCAGACACCAAAGTCTGCACTCAGCTTACGGTCCGGGTAGTTCTCGTGAGGACCACGCCCCTGCCAGGTCACTGTGTCGGGCTTCTGCTTCAGGCGCAGGCTGGCTCCGACCCGTGGCACAGGCGGTAAAGATGGATCAAGCTGAACGTCAACGGCAATGATGGCTTCGCCATCAACCGTGAACTGATAAGTCCATGACGTTTTGATAATCGGGTGCTTCGCCTGCTCATCGGCAAAGTATTCATGATGGGCAGTCACTGTTCCCCGTTCATGGTCACAGTGAGTCTCAACACACCGATGCACCAGGTTAAACAGGCCGGCTCTCTGCCAGCGTGCCATCCAGGCATTCGGGTCCGGCCGGTCCACTTCACTGACACCAATATCGTTATCCAGTGGTGCTCGGAAGAAGTTATCCTGCACAGGCGCAAGCAGTTGCTCTTCGTGGTTTTTAATCCAGCTGTTCAACTGACCTGTCGTCTTGTTCAACAGCCACTGGCTGTTGCCAGCCGTAATGGAATAATCGGTTTCGGACTCAGCAATCACGGCTGATTCTCTACGGACATCCATACGATTAACAGTCAGTGATTCACGCAGCATGAATTGCTGACGAGCGATTTCATGACCTGCTTCTGACCACGCCGTTGCTTCGGTTTGAGTAATGACTACGTTCAGACGTGGCAGAGCCCCGGTCACATTGTCAGGAGTCTCGATACTGATCTGCTGACGTTGACCCGGCGCAATGTCCAGTACGGTCTCACCGCTGGCTAACCGTTCTTCTCCGGCAATCAGCTCCCAGCTCAACCGATGATTGTCTGTTCCGACAAAGCAGTACTCACTGACGATATCCAGTGTAAGACTGTCGTCTTCTGTTAGTTCAAAAGTGAAAGGCTGCTGCGCCCGTTTCGCTTCATAAAGGGTCGGATGAGGCGTTTTATCCGGGAATACCAGACCATTAATGCAGAACTGCCGATCGTTGATTTCATCGCCAAAGTCACCGCCATAAGCCCAATAGTGCTTGCCATTGTCATCGTATTTATCCAGCCCCTGATCAACCCAGTCCCAGATAAATCCACCCTGCAACCGATCATGTTTGCGGAACGCTTCCCAGTATTCGGCAAAGCCACCCAGACTGTTACCCATGGCATGAGCGTATTCGCACAAAATTATCGGACGGTTTTCGTTGGCTAACCCGACCCACTTGTTCAACGCCCACTTCGGTTCGTCATAGCACGGCTGGGGGAGATCCTGATCAGTACGGGCATACATTGGGCAGATGATGTCTGTTGCTGCGGTATTGGAACCGCCACCTTCATACTGCACCGGACGGGAAGGGTCAGTCCGTTTGATCCACTGGTACATAGCATCATGGGCTGCACCGTAACCGGACTCATTGCCCAGTGACCAGATAATAATGGACGGATGGTTGAAGTCCCGCGCCACCATTCGGGTTGTGCGCTCCATAAATGCACTCAACCAGCGAGGATCATCGGCCAGCTTACCCATTGGGTTCATGCCGTGGGTTTCAATGTTGGCTTCATCGACTACATATAAACCCAACTCGTCGCATAATTCATAAAATGCTGGCTGGTGAGGGTAGTGAGAACAGCGCACGGCATTGAAGTTACTCTGCTTGATCAGCAGCAGATGCTCCCTGACATCGTCAACGGTTTCAAAGTGGCCGGTGGCAGGGTTGTGTTCGTGCTTGTTAACACCACGGATCATCAGTGGTGAGCCGTTCAGGGTTAACAAGCCATTTTTAATTTCAACTTTACGGAAACCGACATTGTAAGCTTCTGTTTCAAACGCTTTACCGCTGGCATCGACCAGGGTAACGGTCAGACGATACAGGTTAGGCTCTTCAGCGCTCCATAATGTTGGAGAAGCAATATCAACGTCGATAATGCAGCGATCATCGTACCCGCCTTTTTCATCAACCGGGCCGGTTCCTACTGGCTGGGTCTTTGTGCAAACGACGGTTTGCCCCGAATAGAGCGTGGTTCGAACAGACAGGTCTTCACTCTGACAGGTATCAACGACAATGTTCAGAGAACCGTGTTCATAGCCGTGATCCAGATCCGGTGTGATACGCACATCGGTGATATGGCTGGCAGGCTTGTTCAGCAGGGTCACAGAGCGATAAATACCACTGAGCCACCACATATCCTGGTCTTCCAGATAGCTGCCATCGGACCAGCGAATCACCATAACGCACAGGCGGTTTTCTCCGGGCTGCAGATAAGACGACAGATCAAATGCAGCAGGCAGACGGCTGTCCTGCGAGTAACCCACCATCGCACCATTGCACCAGAGATAAAAGGCACTGTTTACCCCGTCAAAAATAATGCGGGTCTGGCTATTGGCTTCCCAGTTTTCTGGTAACTGGAAAGTCGTTGAGTAACAACCGGTTGGGTTTTCCTCAGGAACAAAGGGAGGCTTGCACGGGAATGGGTATTTAACGTTGGTGTAAATGGGTTTGTCATGACCCTGGGTCTGCCAGTTGCCGGGAACCTTTATGGTGCCTGACTCTGCAATACCCTTTTCAGGAAAACTGGCAGGCACGGCTTCCGGTGAAGGAAATAAGCCAAAGCTCCAGTCACCATCCAAAGAGATTTTTCTGTCACTGGACACACCATTTAATGCAGAAGTTTCTGATGACCAGCTTTGCAATGGTGAATGCGCTTTCAAGCGATTCCAAGAGGTTATTTCTGGATTTTCCCAATCCCGGCGAATCAACAAACTCATTATTTACTCTGTAATCAGTCGCTTTATGTAACGTTACACTCAACCTAACGGGAGCAATTTGACGAAAATTACTTCAGCCCAATGCAACCGCACTGCGCAGACCCGACCACTTCAGTGCCGCTCATACGTTTTCAAAAGCGATCATAAGCACAACCGCAAACGAACATACTGACACAGATCAATCCCATGTAACGATTACATTGAAAAAGTAAAGAAACCTCAAAAGTCTTAATTTCATTGACAATAGGGATGTAACGATTACATACAGACTCTAAGATGGGCTACACAGGCTGAACCAGCCTGACCTGGAGGATTAACATTCTTTCTCAAACCGGATGACCTGCGGTCATGTTGAAAAAGCTGTCGTTTTAATAACGAGCACTGGTTTGCAACCGAATACTTCAGAGGGTATAAAACACCGGCTCGGGAAAAGCACGGGCCTTTCTATCGGATTGGCTGATAAGTGCTGGCCGAAAAACGAATAGTTAATGGAAAAGTATGGTTTCGATAAAGGATGTTGCCAGAGAGGCGAATGTGTCTACGGCAACCGTATCAAGGGTTATCAATCGCCAGTCGAATACAAGCAGTGCAGTGACCACTGCCGTTCATCAGGCTATCGCCAAACTGGGTTACAAAACCAGTAGCAATAAACATTCAGCAGGCCTGATTGGTGTCATGGTTTCTGATGTATCGGAACCTTTTTTTGGCCAGATAATCAAGGGGGTAGAAAATGTTGCCCGCCAAAACGACAAACGTCTTCTCGTTCTGAGTAGTCAGTACAGTGCCGACACTGAGCGCCAGACCATAAAGCAGTTACTGAATCACTGTGATCATGCCATTGTCCACACTAAATGGCTGACGGATGACGAGCTAATTGAATACGCCCGCCAGATGCCGGGGCTTATCTTGATTAACCGTTACATAAAATCCATCCGTCATCGCTGTATTGCACTGGATAATGTTCACGGTGGTTATATTGCAACCCGACACCTGTTGAACAAAGGCCATAGAAATATCGGCTACTTATGCTCTGAACAGAATATAGACGACGCCACTCATCGATTAATGGGTTATAAACAGGCATTGATGGAATTCGGCCTTGATATTGATGAGCAGTTTATTTCCCTCTGCTATCCTTCCGAGGAAGGTGGAAGACTGGGTACTTATAATCTGCTCGCCAAAAAGTTGCCCCTGACAGCCATTGTTACCTACAACGATATTATGGCGGCGGGTGCCCTGGCTGCTCTTGCAGAAAACGGAATCAAATGTCCGGACGATATATCCGTTGTCGGATTTGATGACCTGATTATTGCTGGCTATCTGAATCCAAAGCTATCGACTGTTCGCTATCCTGCTGCCGCCATGGCTGAACAGGCTGCCAGACTGTCGCTTAAGCTGACGGATCAGGGCGAATCTGGTCAATCTTCATTCATCAGTGAACATATTCTGATCCCCTCCTTTGTTGAGCGTAACAGTACTTCTGTGTGCACATCCCAAACGCCTGTTGTTTTCTGAAGGGCATTGTCTGACGGGAGATGTCTGACGGGAGATGTCTGACGCTACCATTTTTTGCTCTACCTGACTGGCTATACACAGATCGTCACAGCTAATCAATTTTCTGAAAATATTGAAAACATTTTCAATATTGATATAAATCAAATTACTGAACACCTCGCTCCGCTACGATAATCACAATATTAAACAGGTACGGACAATAATGAGATGAGTATTCTGGTCACAGGTGGAGCCGGTTATATTGGCAGCCATACATGCCTTGAGCTGTTGAAGGCTGGCTATGATGTTGTTGTCGTTGATAATTTATGTAACGCCAAGGAAGAGTCCCTGAAACGGGTGTCACATATTGCCGGTCGCGAAATTGTTTTCAAGAATGTTGATATTCGGGATGTTTCAGGACTGAGAAAAGTCTTTTCAGCGTTTTCCATTGATGCTGTCGTCCATTTTGCCGGCTTAAAAGCGGTAGGCGAATCGACAAAAATTCCAATGAAATATTACGACAACAATGTCAATGGTACCCGCTGTCTGCTGGAAGTCATGGATGAATTCGATGTGCGCCATCTGGTCTTCAGCTCATCAGCCACCGTGTACGGAGACCCTGAAACCGTTCCTGTCCGTGAAGATTCCCCTACCGGCACACCGACGAATCCTTATGGTCGCACCAAACTGGTGGTTGAGGAGATGCTGAGAGACCTGGCCGCTTCTGATGACCGCTGGAATTTCAGTCTGCTGCGCTACTTCAATCCGGTCGGTGCTCATGAAAGCGGCAGGATTGGTGAAGACCCTAACGGCATTCCCAACAACCTGATGCCTTTCATTGCCCAGGTCGCCGTTGGCAAGCGGGAAAAACTGAGTGTATACGGCGGTGATTATCCAACCGAAGACGGCACTGGCATTCGTGACTACATCCATGTTGTCGATCTGGCCGAGGGACATCTGGCAGCTCTGAAAACCCACTGGAACGATACCGGCGTTCATACCTACAACCTGGGAACCGGAAACGGTAGCAGTGTTCTGGAAATGCTAAGTGCTTTTGAGATCGCCTGTGGTCACAACATCCCTCACGAAATCGTTGCACGTCGACCAGGCGATATAGCGGAGTGTTTCGCAGACCCGGCGTATGCCAACGAAAAGCTGGGCTGGACTGCCACCCGGACGATTGCCGAAATGACCGCCGATACCTGGAAATGGCAAACCTCAAACCCGGAAGGCTACAGCGAATAAAGGAAGTTAATAATGTCTAAGGAATTTAACCCGATCGATCATCCACATCGCCGTTACAATCCGCTGACCGGTGACTGGATTCTGGTTTCCCCCCATCGTGCTAAACGACCATGGCAGGGACAGGTAGAAAAGACAGCTACCGACAATCGCCCGACCCACGACCCGGATTGTTATCTCTGTCCGGGTAATGAGCGAATTACCGGCGACAGTAATCCGGACTATACCCGGCCTTATGTGTTTGCCAATGATTTCCCGGCACTGCTGACCGATACGCCAGACGCTGACGGTGACTCTGACCTGTTCAGGTCTTCCGGAGCCCGTGGCGAGGCAAGAGTAATCTGCTTTTCTCCGGATCACAGTAAAACCCTGCCGCAGTTAAGTGTCGAAGAAATTCGACAGGTGGTGGATGTATGGTCTGAACAGGTGACAGAGCTGGGCAACCAGTACCCATGGGTGCAGCTGTTCGAAAACAAGGGTGCGGTAATGGGCTGTTCCAATCCACACCCCCATGGGCAGGTATGGGCCAGCAGTTTTCTGCCCAATGAAGCCCGCAAAGAAGACGACAACCAGAGACAGTGGCTGACGGACAAGCGCAGCAATATGCTGGTTGAATATGCCCTTAAAGAATCTGAATCCGGTGAACGGACGGTGGTTGAAAATGATGACTGGATTGCTGTTGTTCCGTACTGGGCAGCCTGGCCGTTTGAAACCCTGTTACTGCCTAAACGTCATATTCTGAGAATGCCGGATCTGAAAGACAGCGAACGTACGACACTGGCAGATATTCTCAAACGACTGACGACCAGATACGACAACCTGTTTCAGACTTCTTTCCCATACTCCATGGGCTGGCATGGTGCGCCGACAGAACAGGGCGACTGTGCGCAGGAGAACCATGAACACTGGCAACTGCATGCGCATTTTTATCCGCCACTGCTGCGTTCAGCCACTGTGCGCAAGTTTATGGTGGGCTTTGAAATGCTGGCAGAGTCCCAACGAGACCTGACGGCTGAACAGGCCGCTGAACGACTGCGTAATTTATCCGAAACCCATTACCTGAACGTCTGACAGAAACTCTTAATATAAATTCGGGATAGAAATAAAAGCCATGGAAATGAAACAACAACTGATTGCCCTGTTTGAAAAAACCTTTGGAGAACAGCCTGAGTTATTCTATCAAGCACCCGGCCGGGTCAACCTGATTGGCGAACATACCGACTACAATGACGGTTTTGTATTACCCTGCGCCATTGATTATCAGGCTATCATTGCCGCAACACCAAGAGATGATCAGAAGCTTGTTGTAACCGCAGCGGCATTTGACGGGCAGACCACTGAGTTTGAACTGTCTCTGCCTGTTGAGCCCAGTGAAGATGCTACCTGGAGCAACTATGTCAGAGGTGTGGCAACGGCCCTGCTGGAGCGTGGCCTGGCGCTGGAAGGTGCCAATATGGCTATCATCGGCAATGTGCCACAGGGTGCCGGACTCTCGTCGTCAGCCTGTCTGGAGGTTTGCACTGGCCTGGCACTGACCCGCATGTCCGGTCATGACGTCAGCCTGAAAGACCTGGCGTTAATTGGTCAGGAAGCTGAAAACAAATACGTTGGTGTTAACTGCGGCATTATGGACCAGATGGTTTCAGCCCGTGGTGAGGAAGGCCATGCCATGCTGCTGGACTGCCGCAGCCTGGATACCCGCTCTGTTGCCATACCGGAAGGCGCTGCGGTGGTGATTATCAACTCCAACAAAAAGCGTGGACTGGTTGATTCAGAATACAACACTCGTCGTCAGCAATGTGAGGCAGTGGCTAAACACTTTGAGGTGAAGGCGCTGAGGGATATCACCGTAGAGATGCTGGAAGCCCGCAAAGGTGAACTTGATGAAGTGGCTTACCGCCGGGCTCGCCATGTCGTCACTGAAGATGTACGAACCCTGGAAGCGGCTGAAGCCATGCCCAGAGGTGACCTGAAGCGTATGGGTGAACTGATGGCAGCCTCCCATATTTCCATGCGCGATGACTTTGAAATTACCGTACCGGAAATTGATGCCATTGTTGATATCGTCAAAGAAGTCATTGGTGAAGAAGGCGGCGTTCGTATGACGGGCGGTGGTTTTGGAGGTTGTGTCGTTGCTCTTGCTCCTGAGAGCAAAGTGGAAGCGATCAGGCAGGCAATTGACAGCCAGTATGAAACCGCTACCGGACTGGTTGCTGATATTTATGTGTGCAAAGCCAGCCAGGGTGCTTCTGCTCTTTAAAGAGTGAACGTGATCAATAAAAAGGCGTCTGCAATCCTTTTTATTCAATTGACAGCTTCCCACAATTTACGCCGGTTCTGACCGGCGTTTTTTTCCGCTTACTTTTTATGCCAGCTTTCTGCTTTTAACTATGACAACGACAATCAAACAAGAGCACTTCGGTCAAACCTCACAAGGTGAGGTCGTCACCCGTTACACACTGACAAACGCTCAGGGTACTGAAGTATCGATCCTGAATCTGGGTGGCATTATTCAGAGCCTGAAAACCGTGGACAAAAACGGTCATTTTGCTGATATTGTGCTGGGCTGCGATAACGTAGCAGACTACGAAAATCAGTCGGCTTACCTGGGCGCCCTGTGTGGTCGTTACGCTAACCGTATCAGGGAAGGTCAGTTAGTGATCGACGGCAGCCATTATCAGCTGGCCTGCAATAACGGGCCAAACCATTTGCATGGTGGTGATCAGGGATACAATCAGCGCATCTGGTCAGTCCGCGCAGAGCATGACAACTCTGAAGCCCGGCTGACTCTGCGTTATCAATCGCGGGACGGTGAGGAAGGTTATCCGGGCAACCTTGATATACAGGTGACCTACTGCCTGAATAGCCAGAATGAGCTGACTGTTAACTATCACGCGGTTACCGATAAGACAACTGTCGTTAACCTCACGAATCACTCTTATTTTAACCTTAAAGGCTCAGGGAACTGTCTCGAACATGAGTTGCAGTTATTTGCCGATTCTTTCGTGCCAACCAATGCATCGGCAATACCTTTTGGCGATATAAAGTCTGTCGCAGGGACACCCATGGATTTCAGAGAGCCTAAAGTGATCGGGCAGGATATTGATGCCGATGATCAACAGCTGCTACAGGCTCGTGGATACGACCATAGCTGGGTAGTCAATCAGGGGGATTCGCTGCTGAAGCCTTCTCCTCTAAAACAGTGCGCAGTGGTCATCGAGCCGGAAACTGGCCGAAGAATGACGGTAAAAACGACCCAGCCCGGCGTGCAGTTTTATACGGGCAACTTTCTGGATGGCCTGTCCGGAAAAGAAGGAAACCGCTATAACAAGCGAGATGGTTTCTGTCTGGAAACCCAGCATTTCCCGGACTCCCCCAACCAGGCCGACTTCCCCTCAACCGAACTGAAGCCCGGCGAGGTATACAACCACACAACGGTATTTGCTTTTGGTTTATCCAGCTAATTGAACAGCGCAAGGCACTGCAAACTCAGTGCCTTTTTTCAAACTGAACGCACGGATTCCCGGTCAATAATTTCGGGAGCAAACTCCAGCAAAGCGTTGTGTGACTCTTCCCCGTCACACAACGACAGCGCCAGCTCTGCTGACTGAGCAGCCATCTCTTCAATGGGATAGCGTACCGTTGACAGGCCCGGGTTCAGATACTTTGCCAGCAGAACATCATCAAAACCTAAAACAGAGACATCTCCGGGTACCTTAATTTTCTTCTCCCGAAGTGCCATCATGCAACCCGCTGCCATGGCGTCGTTATAAGCGAAGATGGCTGTAAAATCGACCTTGCGTTCCAGAAGCTCTACGGTCGCAAGATAGCCGCCTTTTTCATCGGGCAGATTATTAGCCACCAGCCTTCGGTCAGGCATGATTCCGTGACTGATCAGTGCTTCCTGATACCCTTGCAGACGCTGTCTGGCATCTTCCAGCTCAAGGTGTCTGGATTCGGCACCACGGGATAGAAAAGCGATTCGCCGGTGTCCATGTTCAATCAGGTAATTCGTTGCCATTTCACCCGCCTTAAGGTTGTCCAGGTGAATACAACGTCCTTCAAAACCGTGAATAAAACGATTAATTAATACGGCTGCAGGCTGGGAGTGCAACAGCTCCATCACATGATAATCAGCCAGGGATTTAGTATGAACAATCAGGGCATCGCAGCGTCGTTCAATCAGCGAGAGAATGGCTTTATGTTCCTGTTCAGGATTATGGTGTCCGGCACTGATTAACAACTGTTTGTCGTGGGCATTGGTAAGCTTTTCAACACCTTTCATTAACAGGCTGAAAAACGGGTCGCCCAGATCGCCGACGACCAGACCGATGGTATCGGATTTCTGGTTAACCAGTGCCTTGGCGAAGCTGTTGGGCTTATAATCCAGCTCAGACATTGCCCGCATGACGGCCTCTTTTTTCCTGTGAGCCACGCCAGCACTGTTATTGACAACCCGTGAAACCGTGGAGATAGATACTCCTGCCAGTCTGGCTACATCTTTTATATTTGCCACTTTGAACCTCTGAAACCACCGCTTTTATGATGGTATTCTGCCATAACAGGGCGTTAATACGCTGCCATCAATCAATAATTTGAAAATGTTTGCAAAAATGATCAGGGAGAGGTTCAGGAACCGGATGGAGGGGGTTGGGAGAAGGCTTTCCTTTTCCCAACGTTTCTTTTCTCAGCCAGATAGAAAGCTCAGGCGGTTTCCAGCAGATGTCCCAGCTTCCACACCTTGGTCGTTAAATACTTTTCATTATGAGGATTCTGACCCGTCTGGTGCTGCTGGCGTTCCACCACAGTAATACCCTGTTTAGTCAGGGCATCCACTTTGCGGGGGTTATTGGTCATCAGTATCAGCTGGCTGACTCCCAGGTGATCCAGCATGGCTTTGCACATATCGTACTTGCGCATATCCGCCGCAAAGCCTAACTCTTCGTTGGCCTCAACGGTATCACGCCCTTCATCCTGCAGATGATAAGCCCGAACCTTGTTCATCAGGCCAATACCGCGCCCCTCCTGACGCAAATACAGAATAACCCCGCGACCTTCCGCAGCAATTTTGCGCATGGCTGCCTCAAGCTGGGGGCCACAATCACAACGCATGCTGAACAGGGCATCGCCAGTCAAACATTCCGAATGAACCCGCGCGAGAACGGGACCGCCCTGACTCACATCACCCATGGTGAGAGCCAGATGCTCCTTGCCAGTGCCACTCTCTTCAAATCCATGCATCATGAATTCGCCAAAGGGGGTGGGCAGGCGAGACTCTGCGACAAACCTTACAGACACTCACTACTCCTCAAAACAGTCGTGCTGGCAGATTGTACCAGCCCCTGACGATACAGGCGAGCAGCAGACAATCTACCGCCAAAGAATCAACAAGCTGCCCTGACGCTCAGAACTTTGCCTCAAGTACCATTACGCCCCGATCTTCACTGAAACGGACGTACCTGAGAAAACTCATACCTAGCAGAACTTTATCAGGGTAGCTCCCTTCAAGGATGGTTGCTTCAACATTATTCACCCGAATGCCACCCAGTGACACACTGGAAAGCGTTATCCGGTAAGCTGAAACCGTATCACTGGCCGTATCAACCAGCACCTTTTCACCGTCCCTGAAACGGATGCCCAGCCGGTCGGCATCCCGTGAATTCAGGGCCACCACGTTTGCCCCGGTATCCAGCAGCATATCTATCCTTCGACCATTGATACTGCCCTGATAAATATACTGGCCATTATTGCTGCGGGTAATACGCAGGCTTTTTACTTCGGGATCACTGATACCACCGCTGGTATCACGGCTAAGGGAAAATTTCTGTTTCCTGCCATCAATTTCCAGCACAGCCATCCTGCTGTGTGCATCGATCAGCCTTACACCACTGACAGCACGACCACCCACACGGAGAAGGTGTCGCTGACCATTGATATTCACCATTGCCCTGTCGGGAAACAATGCCACAACCCGAACGACTGTTGCCGTTGAATAAGCAGCGCCCGCCAACAAAAAAGCCGACAGTAAAAAAGAGAATAAGGTTCTCATTGTTATTATGCTGACCGAATTCCTTTCGGTTGCCATCCTCCCTGTGAATTAACTGGTTAACCCCAGATCGCTGCCAGAACCTGCATACAGACCAGTGCAAACAACCCGGCAATCACATCATCAATCATAATACCAAAGCCGCCTTTTACCTTTTTATCCAGCACACGGATAGGCCAGGGCTTGATGATGTCGAAAATACGGAACAGAACAAAACCAATAACCACCCACAGCCATCCTGCAGGCGCGGCAATCATGGTAATCCAGTACCCCACAAATTCATCCCAGACAATCCCCGGGTGGTCGTGTACTCCCAGGTCTCTGGAAGTACGGTCACAAATCCAGATACCCAGAATCATACTGACGACCAGCACCAGCAGGTAGTTCCACATGGGTAAATACTGCATCAGCAAATAAAAGGGTACCGCTGCCAGTGTGCCAAAGGTACCCGGTGCTTTTGGAGCCAGACCACTGCCAAGCCCGAAAGCCAGAAAATGCACAGGGTTAGACCAGACGGAAGGAGATCGGCTCATAACTTATCAATGTCGTATTCATTAAGCGTTTAGAAATGCCGGTAAGCGGCAGCGGATAAGGGTTGTCCTGTTGCACTATCACAGATGCCGTCAGCATCCGTAATACGACCAATACAGGTTACAGAACATTCTGCCCGAATCGCTTCAGGTAATTCCAGCGTTTTATGGGCAGGCCAGGTAAAACAGAGTTCGTAGTCATCGCCGCCGCTGAGGGCATAGCTCTGTGCTTTTTGTTTTCCGGCAACGTTTAGCAGTTGTGGCGACAGCGGCAATTGTTCAAGGTTCAGCTCTGCCCCGGCCTGACTGGCTTTAAGTGTATGCCCCAGATCGCCCAGCAGACCGTCAGAAACATCCAGCGCAGACGTAGCACCGTTTGCCGCCAGCCATTGCCCAAGCTTCACTCTTGGGGACGGCTGATAGTAACGCTGAAGCAAGTATTGAACAGAGGTATCTTCACAGTTTTGTGGATACAGTCCTTCCAGCACAGCCGGTAAAGCCCCCGCTGCATCTCCAAGACTTCCACTGACGTATATCAGGTCGCCCACCTTCGCGCCATTTCGTCGAAGCGCCTGACCTGAGGGAATCAGTCCCTGAACCTGAATGGAAATGGTCAGAGGCCCACGGGTCGTATCGCCACCAATCAGGGCCAGCCCCGAAGGTTGCGCCAGTGCCACCAGCCCGTCAGAAAACGCCTGTAACCAGTCAGTGTCAGACTCAGGCAGTGTCAGACCCAGGGTAAAACTGTGCGGCTCGGCACCCATCGCAGCAATGTCGCTGATATTCGTTGCCAGTGCGCGGTAGCCAAGCAGAAAAGGATCGCAGTGTTCAGGGAAGTGAACACCAGAAACCAGCGTGTCCAGCGATTGTGCCAGCTGCATGCCCTGAGGCACCGACAGCAGGGCGCAGTCGTCACCAATGCCAAGCACATCAGGCCGGGAAGATTGCAGTTCCGGACGATCAAAGAAATGTCGGATTAAATCAAACTCTCCAAGTGACATTTCTGTACTCCCTGTCAGGCAGGCTGGAAAAAGCGAAGTCCTCTCCAGCCTGCATACGAAAATAATCGGTTAACCTGAAGGATTAATCGATCACAGTCATTAAATAATTATTATGATTACGTCTTATCGCTTGCGGTGACTGCGCACTTCGTCTGCTCTTACACGCGGAGCCAGCTTATCCAGAATGCCGTTGATGTAGCGGTGGGAGTCCTGGGCGCCAAAGCGCTTGACCAGTTCAATGGCTTCGTTGATCACAACACGGTAAGGAACATCGGAGCGATGCATCAGTTCATAGCAACCGATACGCAAAGCAGCCACTTCCACCGGGTCCAGCTGGCTGATCGGGCGATCCAGCAGCGGGTTCATCGTGTCGTCCAGCGTGCTCATTTCACGAGGAATACCGTGCAACAGGGTGTGGAAGTAACCGTCGTCCACCTTGCTGAAATCATTGTCTGCACGGAACTGCATCTCAATGTCAGTCAGGGAAGACTTGGACATCTGCCACTGGTACAAAGCCTGCAGCGCCAGCTGACGGGCGCGACGACGCTCGGAAGGCTTTGGACGCTGGGCGTCCTTACGCCCGGCTTCCTGATTCAAAGAAGTCAATTCAGACCTCCAGCTTTTTCAGCAGAGACACCATTTCAAAAGCGGCCATGGCAGCCTCTTCACCTTTGTTGCCAGCCTTGGTGCCAGAGCGTTCAATCGCCTGCTCAATGGTGTCAACCGTCAGTACGCCAAAGCTCACCGGAATTTCGTATTCCAGGTTGACATGGGACAAACCTTTCACACATTCGTTGGCAACAAACTCAAAGTGTGGCGTACCACCACGGATAACAGCGCCCAGGGCAACGATGGCGTCGTACTGGCCGGTTTTAGCGACTTTCTTGACGGCCAGCGGGATTTCAACAGCACCCGGACAACGTACAACAGTGATATTCTCTTCCGGAATACCGTGACGGGTCAGGCTGTCCACCGCACCACTCAGCAGGCTTTCTACAACAAAAGCGTTCCAGCGGCCAACCACGATGGCGTATTTGCCACCATTAGGTTCCAGAGTGCCTTCAATGGTTTTTAAAGACATTTATTTTCCTCTCAATAATCCTGTGAAGGACTTAACCTTCGCAGGGAATATATTCGACAATTTCCAGATCAAAACCGGACAGCGCACCAAACTTCACCGGAGAACTCAGCAGGCGCATCTTGCCAACGCCCAGCTCACGCAAAATCTGGGAACCGGTGCCAATGGTCCGGTAAGCACCCGACATACCAACACCTGTGCGCCCTTCACTGAAGCGGTTAAGGGCAGTACCCAGATCCAGCTTGTGTTCATTATCCAGCAGAACAATAACGCCCTGGGATTCCTTAGCGATTTCCGCCATCGCCTTGTTCAGGGACCAGCTGCTGGCACCTTCACCGGAATGAGCAGACAGCAGGTCACGGAAGGGTTCCATGGCATGCACACGAACCATAACCGGCGTATCGGGAGTAATATAGCCCTTGCTCAACGCCAGGTGGGTATTTCCGCTGATGGTATCTTTGTAGACCGTCATATCAAACTGACCGAAATCGGTATCCAGTTTGCGTTTCTCAACCTGCTCCACGGTCTTTTCGTTCATGATCCGGTAATGGATCAGGTCCGCGATGGTACCAATCTTCAGATCGTGCTTTTCAGCAAAAAGCTCCAGGTCCGGACGACGGGACATGGAGCCATCTTCGTTCATGATCTCAATGATCGCTGCTGCCGGGGTCACTCCCGCCAGACGCGCCAGGTCACAACCGGCTTCAGTATGGCCAGCACGGCTCAACACGCCACCCGGACGAGCACGCAGTGGGAAGATATGCCCTGGCTGAACAATATCTTCCGGACGGGACAGGGAATCCACTGCCACGCAGATGGTTCGCGCCCGGTCATGGGCAGAAATGCCGGTGGTGACACCTTCAGCCGCCTCAATGGAGACAGTAAATGGCGTACCATAACCCGACTGGTTGTCGTCTGAGCTGACCATAGGTGGCAGACCCAGAAAATCGCAGCGTTCACCGGTCAGCGTCAGACACAGCAGTCCACGCGCCTCACGGGTCATGAAGTTAACGATCTCAGGAGTGATTTTTTCCGCGGCAATAATCAGATCGCCTTCATTTTCACGGTCTTCGTCATCCATCAGGATTACAGGCTTACCGAGACGAATGTCTTCGATAATTTCTTCGATGGAATTCAGCTGCATAACACCCCCGGAAAAAGATTCAGCCAGAAGGATTGTCCGGCTTGCAAAAACGCGTTCATTCTAACGGTTTACAAGCGTTAACAGAAGTCAGTCACAGAGCTTCAGCCATAAATAAGCCTCAGCGCATAAATCCGTGTTCTGCCAGAAAACCTGCTGTCAGGTTGGAAGCGGGTTCGGCCTGCTCGTCTTTCAGAGACGGGTCTAACAAGCGCTCCAGATAACGTGCCAGCAGATCAACCTCCAGATTCACCCGGGTTCCGGATCGGTAATGCGAGATAATGGTTTCTTGCTGGGTATGCGGCACAATATTCAGGGCAAAGCGACAACCATCTACCTTATTGACCGTCAGGCTGACACCATCAACCGTCACTGAGCCTTTGTGCGCAATATAACGAGCCAGCGCTTTCGGCGCTTCCAGCCAGTACACGCTGGAACGGGCAGCGGATTCTACAGAAACCACGCGCCCAACGCCATCCACATGACCACTGACCAGATGCCCCCCCAGTCTTGTGGTGGGTGTCAGCGCTTTTTCCAGGTTCAGGGGACTGCCAGCAGACAGTTTATCCAGGGTTGTGTATTCCAGGGTTTCCAGTGACACATCGGCCACATAACCGGAGCCTGTCAGTTCAACAACCGTCAGGCAGACTCCGTTGGTGGCAATACTGTCGCCCAGCTGTACATCAGACAAATCCAGCTTGCCAGAGTCAACCGTCATACGCAGGTCGCCCTGACGTTTTTCTGCCGACTGCAAACGCCCTACTGCTTCAATAATTCCGGTAAACATTACTTACTCCTTAAATAGCTACTTTTTAAATAACTACTTTGATAGCTATCTTGATAGCTCCTTAATCGTTTTTTGGAAAGGCGGTGATTTTCCAGTCATTACCCACCGCCCGGATATCGGTAATGTTCAGGTTCAGTTTTTCCGACATGCTGGTGAAAGGCATTTCCATAAGCGGGCGGGCATCAGACCCCATCAGTGTCGGTGCCATAAAGACAATCAGTTCATCCACCAGCCCCTGCTGCATCATGGCACCCGCCAGCGTAGCACCGGTTTCCAGCAATACATCATTGATATCTTTTGTGACCAGAATTTCCAGCATCTGCTCAAGGTTGATTCGCCCATCGTGAGAGTCGAGCATCAACACTTCGGCACCCGCTTCCTCCAGCGCCCGCTTACGGGCTTTCTCTGCCTGCACCGAGCAGAAGATCATCACATCTCCCGGACCTGTCACCACCCTGGCATCGACCGGTGTCTGCAGACGGGAATCCAGTACCACTCGAAGGGGTTGTGTCTGCACCAGCTCAGCGGCTTCCGGTAATTTCAACTCGCCTTCTCTCAGGGTGAGTGCTGAATCATCATGAAGAATTGATCCAACCCCAGTCACTACAGCGCCACTGAGCGCACGCAGACGCTGCACTTCACTGCGAGCCTGAGGCCCTGTAACCCACTTGGACTCACCACTGGCCATAGCTGTGCGGCCATCCAGGCTCATGGCCAGTTTGGCACGCACATAAGGACGACCGGTTTGCATACGTTTGATAAAGCCTGAATTCAAGGTTCTGGCTTCATCCTCCATGACCCCCAGCCGGGTTTTTATGCCTTTTTCTTTAAGCATGTTGATCCCACGACCAGCCACCTGCGGATTCGGATCCTGCATGGCAATCACCACCTCAGCCACTCCGGCTTTAATCAGTGCTTCGGCGCAGGGCGGTGTACGACCGTAATGACTGCAGGGTTCAAGGGTTACGTAAGCCGTTGCCCCTTTGGCCTGCGTACCTGCCATTGCCAGTGCATGAACCTCAGCATGGGGTTCTCCTGCACGCTGGTGATACCCTTCACCCACCACCTGATCCCCCTGCACAATAACGCAGCCAACACAGGGATTGGGTCGGGCGGTATAAAGCCCTTTACGTGCCAGCTCTATAGCCCGGGACATAAACAGGTGATCGGAAGCAGAGGCCATGGGTAACTCCGGCATACAGGTTTAAAAGTGGGTCATCATAACGTCTGACGAGGACGATCTCGATAGTTTGCTCTTAAAGATGACATGAACTTTCTGCTGAACAGGCAGTCAGATGATACAAATTTATAAAAAATAAGAGGGATTTTGTATGAAGTACTCAACCAATAAATTTTGCTTACTCATCCTGTCTTTTATTCTGGCGGCACTATCTACCACTCCAGCTGTCACTTATGCTGATGTTGCTGATAATGACAAGGTGCTTGATCTTACCGATTACGAAGCTCTTTTTCAGGCAAGGCAGGCGGCTGAGGATAATAAAGAGATTCAGGAGTATTCGTTTGCCGGTCAATTTCGTCAATTAAAGCAATTAGGTTTAATTCGGAATGAGAACCTGCAAGTCAATTCACTGCTTATAAAAGCTTATGTGCAAATGGAAGACCGCACTCCACAGAATCTCATTCAGGCTGCCAAAGCCCTTCGGTATGGAATACCCGTTCATGAGGGAATTGCCAGCGCCATTAAGCAGCAAAGTAATTTTGCTTACTACTCTTTATACACAGCCATGTACCTTGGAACATGGGGTTTATTCGGAGACCACAGAACACCGCTCTTTCAGACTGTTTATGACTGTAACGCATCTCCGGTTCTGCTCAACGGAGGCGGCATGTTAGAGTATGTTTCATCCTCATACACATCGGATGAACTAAAACTACAAACGCATTTTATGGAAGAGTGCAAAATGTCTGAACAAATGCAAATGCAGATAGATCAGACTGGTGTCCTGAAAGATGAGCTCAAGCGACTGGCAAGTGATTTTGACAATGTCACCCTGCGGGATATAAGTCTGGGAAAAACAGAGCTATACCCCTTTCTACTTATATATGATGATGAACCCTCAAAATCAATGGCCGCTATAAAAAGCACCATTGTTAACGCTCGCCAGAACGAAGGGATGATGTTTCTTTTAATGTTCAAAGGGAAAAGAAAGTATCAGTTTTTTCTTTTAGGTGCCTATAAGGAAAAGCTTAATCTCTTTTATGTAGCTGATGACAAGCGCCCGACACCAGTCACTGCTTTCAGTATGCCAAAAGATGTTAATGAGTATACGATTGCCCAAGCCGTTCATTTGATGATGAATGGCAAAAAAGAAAGAGATCGCGTTCCAACTTTGGACAGTTCAGTCATGATGCTGAACAGTAAAACTGCTTCCCACTATATATCCTGGCCAGACGGTAACCTACAGGCTGAACCCTAGCGAGCCGACAACTCTGGCTTATTGGCACCTCCAGCAGGTGTGATCTCAAAATCTACGAGGTCACACCATACTTGCGGAGCCACACTATGGATTTTCGCTATAGCATCCATTACTATCCGCCTCCGCTCCGGGGGAGTAGTCAGCTTTTAATCGCATAGACATCATTACCGAATACGATTAAAAGTGGTTGCGTCAACATCATCAGCCCACAGGCTGTGGCGTAACCGGCACAGAATCGGTTTCTGCTGCCTGATGAGACCTGGACAATGACACTGGTCACGAGGGCCTGGTGTGGTTGTCCTTGTCTGTAAGCCCTCTGAGTTCGTCTAAATGCTATCTACCGTCACCCACCTTCTGGCTATCGCACTTGGGTTTGTTGCCCTGAGTCGAAGTGCCGACCGCCTTGTGGAAGTGTCCTCCACCCTGGCTTTCAGGCTGGGTATGTCGATGCTGACTATTGGTATGACCATTGTCGCCTTTGGTACATCGGCACCTGAGCTGGCTGTTTCTGCGGTGGCTGCGCTGGAAGGTTCAGGCTCTATCGCCATTGGCAATGCACTGGGTTCCAATATCATCAATACTGGTCTGGTGTTGTCTGTTTGTGGTCTGGTGACACCACTGGTATTCAGTCATCGTATTTTATCCCACGAAATGCCATTGCTGATGATTGTCAGTGGTGTGACGTTTCTGTTGATGGCTGACCAAATGCTGTCGCGCTTCGATGGTTATGTACTCTCAATGGGTCTTATTGCCTATGTCATCTACCTGACAAAACGAAACGACAATCAAAATAACGAGCAAAATAACGAGCAGAATAACAACGATTCAGACTCTGATGTGGTCATCCTGCCTCTCAGCACCTCACGCTCTATTGTCGAAGTGATCGCCATGCTGGTCATTCTTATTGGTAGCTCCAAACTGCTGGTCTGGGGTGCTACTGAACTGGCGCGCTCTTTTGGGGTCAGCGAAATGGTGATCGGTTTAACCGTGATTGCCTTTGGCACCAGCCTGCCAGAACTGGCAGCGGCACTGGCCTGTGTAAAGAAAGGGCTGTTTGATATGCTGCTGGCAATGATTATTGGTTCCAATATTTTTAATCTGCTGGGTGTATTAGCTATACCCAGCCTTCTGTCAGGAGACTTACCGCTGGAGGCTCTGGCAATAACCCGGGACAGCATGGCGATGCTGGGACTGACATCACTCCTGCTCATTATTGCTATTTCGGCACTGATCTCATCAAGGCGCAGCTATCTGACCGACACTGGCGTGGGAGTAAACTTTGAATGCACAGTCTCAAGGTTTAAGAGCGGGCTTATTCTAGCAGGTTTTGTCGTCTATATGGTCGTTCTGGCAATGACCTTCTGAAAACAGATTCTCTGGAAAAGACGACTTCAGGGGTTTAATGGAATAAACCCCTCAATGATCCAAAGCCAGGCTAGCTTTTGGATCGTTCAACGGTTTCCAGTCTTTCAATTTCTTCCCGGAACTCATTGAGGTCTTTGAAATGACGATAAACTGAGGCAAATCGAATGTAAGCAATTTCATCCAGCTGCTGCAGTTCACGCATCACCTCTTCGCCCAATACCAGGGACTTCACTTCACGCTCGCCTGTTGCCCGCAATCGGTGCTTAATACGACTGATGGCTTCTTCCAGCTGCTCAACACTGACGGGGCGTTTTTCCAGAGCCCGGGCCATTCCCGCCCGTAATTTATCTTCATGGAAAGGTTCCCGGGAACCGTCTCGTTTCACCAAACGAGGAATCAGTAACTCCGCCGTTTCATACGTTGTAAAACGCTCGGAGCAAGTCAGACATTCACGACGACGACGAATCTGGTTTCCATCAGCGACCAGTCTCGAATCGATAACTTTAGTGTCTTGCGCACTACAATAAGGACAATGCATTGTCAGAACTGACTCGATAATTATTGGTTCGGTCATCATAAACCGATGCTGGCTAAATACAAGCATCGGTAATAAGACGTAAAAAAACGCCGGAGATTAACCCGGCGTTTTTTACACAATTAAAAGCAGTTGCAGCAATCAGCTATAAACCGGCAGGCGTTGGCAAATATCCAGCACCTTAGCTTTCACTTCATTTTCAACCTGCTCATTACCTATATTTTCCAGCACATCACAAATCCAGCCAGCCAGATCAGCCGCATCGTTTTCATTGAAGCCGCGTCGTGTAATAGCCGGCGTGCCAATGCGCAAACCGCTGGTAATAAATGGAGAGCGCGGGTCGTTTGGTACGGCGTTCTTGTTAACCGTAATGTTGGCACGACCCAAGGCTTCTTCAGCGTCTTTACCGGTGTACTCTTTACCAATCAGATCCATCAGGAACAGGTGGTCGTCTGTACCGCCGGAAACGATGCTGATACCACGTTTCTGCATAACGGTCGTCATCGTCTGTGCATTTTTGACGACCTGCTGCTGATAGGTTTTAAACTCATCAGCCATAGCTTCTTTAAAGCAGATAGCCTTAGCCGCAATCACATGACACAGTGGACCACCCTGTGATTCAGGGAATACCGCAAAGTTCAGCTTTTTGTTCAGCTCTTCATCATCATTAGCCAGAATCAGACCGCCACGAGGGCCACCCAGGGTTTTGTGGGTGGTCGTGGTAACCACGTCGGCAATACCGATAGGAGACGGATACACACCGGCCGCAATCAGACCTGCAACGTGTGCCATATCCACAAACAGGTAAGCACCTACCTTATCGGCAATATCGCGGAAACGCTGCCAGTCAACCACCCGGGAGTAGGCAGAGAAACCGGCAACAATCATTTTGGGTTTGTGCTCTTCAGCCAGGCGCTCAACTTCTTCGTAATCGATTTCACCGGTTTCGGCGTTCAGGCCGTACTGTACTGCATCGTAAATACGACCAGAGAAGCTTACCTTGGCACCATGGGTCAGATGACCGCCATGGGCCAGACTCATACCCAGCACTTTATCACCTGGCTTGACCAGTGCCATATAAACGGCTGCGTTTGCCTGAGAGCCGGAATGTGGCTGTACGTTAGCGTAGGCTGCTCCAAACAGGGCTTTGGCACGATCAATGGCCAGCTGCTCAGTAACATCTACATGCTCACACCCACCGTAGTAGCGTTTGCCTGGATAACCTTCAGCGTACTTATTGGTTAGGGCGGACCCCTGAGCTTCCATCACCATAGGGCTGGTGTAGTTTTCAGAGGCAATCAGTTCGATATGCTCTTCCTGACGGAGGGTTTCAGCATCAATGGCGGCTTTGAGTTCCGGGTCGAACTCAGCTATGGACATGTCCTTTTTGAACATCTAAGACCTCTGTGTTGCCTGTCTTCATAGAAGATCGCCTATTCTAATACAGAATGAAAGGGATCTGCATGGAAATACTGAGCAAAACCTCGCAATGTCATTGAGTAATTATTCGTATTCAAGGTGCTTTTTCTTTAACGAGTTGCTTAACAGAATCCGGGCAACATCAAATCATGTCATTAATGTTGCCTGTTTTTCCTTCGCTATGGGCATTTGCTTCAAAACGCCTGACGATAACTGAATATCAATGCGTCACTGCCACTTTTCTTACCTGAGGTCCCGGCGTATTCCAGGCCAATCATTTTATCCAGATCAGCTCCGAACTGCCGGTTAACGGCAAGGCTGTAATACATAGCCGTATCACGGCTTTCTGCTTTAGGTGTCTTGGCCCACATGCTGGAACTGCTCTTTTCCTTGTCTTCCCAGCCATGGGTTTTCTGGACGCCCAGCTTAACCATAATGTCGGTCGGCTGGCTCAAATCAGGAAACATATAACCTATGCCGGTCCCCAGACGGGTGGTTAATCCCTTGTGCTTCGATTCGGTGACCGGGTTCCTGAGATTTTCACTTTTCTCTGTGTATTTCTCTATGGTTCCGACACGGTAGCCCACATAAGCTTCCGGAACCAGGCTTAACCCCATGGTCCAGTTATCGAGGGGAATCCGGTAACTTGTCTGCAGGTGAGCAGCCCACTCAGAACCTGTCGGAGAGGCTTTCCAGCGATTACTTAACAGATCCCGTCGATCGGTATCGAGAGACACCCAGCCGTAGGTCAGCATGGAATCAACGGTCCAGCGGTCATTATTCCAGGACACGAAAGGACCAAGCCGGTAGATCTGGGCATCAGACTCCATATTGCCGGAAATTCCAGCGTTTGCTTCCATACGCACCTTCTGCAGACCAAACATGCCGCCCAATAAAAAGCCGTTCCCCATGTAACGGAAAGTACCGAATTCAGCACCTTCCCCTTTGTATTCCTGTTTCAACCCGGCTTCTGGCTCCCAGTGTCCACGGAAGACATACGCCTGCCCGTACACATACCAGTGATCGTCTTCCAGACCACTAAACAAGCCCTGAGAATTGTTGATGTCTGCCACCATCGGTGCGTCGTCACCGACCTCAACGCCCTGTTGCAGAAGGTTATTCATACGCCAGATCTGGCTGATGGACTTGGTATGGGTTTTCCAGTGTTGATCAGCTGTTCTCGTCAGATAGGACTGGTTTTTAATGAAGTTAGGATCCCCCAGCACACTGCCGACCTGCCCCTTCCGGCATAAATCAGCCACTTCATCAATTGCCCTAACCATAACCATGTAATTGTTGTCATCCAGGCTTACTTTCGACTCTTTGGGGAGAGCTGTATAGTTTTGCAGATTTAAAAAACGTGCTGCAATAAGGTCGCGCAATCTGGGCGAATCTGTTGCCGCATGGTTTTTATAAGCCTTGATTGCACGGTCATAAGCTGAGTTCAGCATGCCCTTTTTTATTTTACTCAGCTTACTGTCGTTGTAGGGCTTTACAGAGGCCAGCAAAGAATCGGGTGCGCTTGAAGGTTTCATGTTGCTGTACATCGATTGATGCTCTTTGCTTGCATGAGACTCTTTGTGTTCAACACTAAGCCCCAGAGGTGGTGAAAACCTCACTTTGGTACTCCCTCCACCACCGCCTCCTCCGGACCCACAGCCCTGAATCAACGTAATCACTAAAACAGCGACCAAGCCATGTATTTTTCCTGGAATCATCACCCTACTACCTTTTGCATATCTTGAAACAGTCCCTCCCGTGCCATGCAACAGAGGAAAATAAGGGATGAAATATAGACAATATTTTACAGATGTGTATTTGGTTGCCCGGATCAGGGGGCATTTCTCTCAAATCCGCTTCCCAAAGCATTGCCAAGGTAATACCGTTTCAGTATCTTCCCGCGGTTAAATCAACTGGATACAGAGACACCGCTCCATAGCACAGTTCGTTAATCTATCTTATTATTTTTAGTTATGTTTTTAGGCTGAGTGGATAAAAATCAGGTAAATCAAGACTTAAAGACATAAATACCTCTTCATAAAACCTTGTCATTCACACCATAAATCGATATTTAGTTATCTTTTTGCAAAAAATAGCGTCAAAACATAACTTTTCCCCATCTCGGAACGTTTTTTAGGAAAGGCTACCCGCTGGTTATCTCTCGCTACTGTTGATAGCGTAGAACACATACTTTCAGCCATTTATGTGGCTCTGCCCACCCCGAAAAGCGAGAGCATTTCTACCCATTGGCGAAAGCAGCTTGCAGTTTACACCCATATTGATCTTTGCCAGTTATAAGTATCGTTACGGTATAACTGTTCTGCCTAAAGTGAAGTATCGAAAGGATCTCTTTGAGCAATGAAAAGAATTAAAACCCAAGTTTTATGGAATGAGTGGCTAAATGGAGTGGAATAACCATTCCAGGGAGGAGACTCAGCAGACAATTTTTGAGTACATTGGAGTGTTTTACAGCCGTCAGTGAAAACACCCAACCAATGGCTACCTGTCACCGTTCAAGTATGAAGAAAAGCTTGCCAAGGTAGCGTAAAAAAGTAACCGGAGAACTCTTGCTATATCACTTCGCTTTCGTAAGACATTAGCGGTTGCAGACTATAAGTGATCAAGTCTGCAACCGGGTTAAAAAGTATTACGTCAGTCTTTGTCCTGACTGTGTATCAAATAAGTGGCACGAGTCAACATTCAGCTTAAAATTAATTCGTCGTCCAATATCTGAAGTGGTAATGGCTTGGTTGGCCGTGCGTGAGATGATTTCATGCTCCCCCACCTTAAAATACAGGTACTTTTCATTCCCCATATTTTCAACAACTGTCAATAGGCCCTCGCAGGTGTTTTCAGTGCTGTCCTGCTCGGTTACCAAATCAATATGTTCAGGTCGTATACCAAAGCAAATCTTTTGCCTGGCGTAGCCACTGATTTTCTCCTGCATTTCCTGTGGCAGTAGCAGCGTAACGCCTTCTGCAAGAGTAATGCGGGCTTCTTTCTGATTTCTGAGCAAGGAAACATCCATCAGATTCATTGCTGGAGAACCAATAAAACCGGCAACAAATTTGTTGGCAGGATGGTTGTAAAGATTTTCCGGGGTATCAACCTGCATGATTTCCCCTTTATTCAACACGCAAATACGATCACCAAGGGTCAATGCTTCAGTCTGGTCGTGGGTGACGTAGACCATTGTGGCAGGGTTACCGGTTTCTTTCAGTTTTTGATGCAGCTGTGCAATTTTGACGCGCATGGACACCCTGAGCTTTGCATCCAGATTAGATAACGGCTCGTCAAACAGGAAAACATCTGGCTTACGGACAATGGCCCGCCCAACAGCTACCCGCTGTCGTTGCCCGCCCGACATCTCTTTCGGCTTACGATCAAGCAGATCGGTTATTTCCAGCATTTCTGCGGCTTCTTCAACCCGTTGCCTGATCTCCTGTTTGGGGCGTTTCTGCATTTTCAGGCCAAAGGCCATGTTATCAAATACGGTTTTATGGGGATAAAGCGCGTAGTTCTGAAACACCATGGCAATGCCCCTGTCTTTCGCAGCGACATCATTTACCACTTTGCCACTGATACTGATTTCACCGGCAGTGATTTTCTCAAGCCCGGCAATCATACGAAGCGTGGTTGATTTGGCACAGCCGGAAGGTCCAACGAACACCATAAATTCGCCATCTTGAATATCAAGGTCTATGCCGTGTACTGCCTTGAATCCATTGTCATACTCTTTCTCAACACTTCTAAGGCTTACATTCGCCATCCGGTATTCACTCTTTCAAGATGCCGTTAAAGGATGCCACTGCATAAAGCGGTGGCTGTCGTTCAGTTAGTTGTCAGTTACAACGCTTATTCGGCACACTGCGAAATCATTGCACGGATTGGTTCGCGGTTTTCATCGACCTGAAAACTCCAGGCATAACGGCCCTCAGTAGGAATGATGACGCGGGTATCTTTCATGAAGCCACCTCTGCCCAAACGGGTATCAGCCCCGACGGTCATATTGCCACCCACCGCACTGAACTGTGGTTTCCAGCCCATACTGGCAAACTGAAAACTGACAGGGCCTTCTTCGGTATCCATAACTATCTGATAGATACCGTCGCCTTTATAAGACATACGACGATGTTCGTCATGCATCCAGTTACTGTCCGAGAACGTTCCTGTCACATACATCGGAGGTCTGATTGGCCCACTTTCATCCAGGGATGGCAGGTTGCAGTCAGCCAGAGGACCTGTACCAACCGGGTTTACATTGGTATCAACCGCCGTACCTCCGGCACAACCGACCAGTACAGAAGATAATACTACGGGTAATAAAGCCTTAACTTTCATTGTTTCTACCTTTTTAGTTCTGACAACCGACTAAAGTTATTAAAAATGAGTCCCGACCCGAACACCGCGTCAGGAAGAAAACACCACATCCAGAATTTTGCGAACTTTACTTCGACCCGAAACTCCACGAGGTGCATCACCCCTCTGACTGTTTTTATGATGTTCCCTGGAGCTAAGAGAATGCAGCGTTGCCAGCGACTTCATATATTCTCTCGAATCTCTGGCTGGATACCCGAACAATTTGCTGCCGGGCGGGCAGGATCGACTGACACCGGACTTGCCCTGTATCACACTGTTATCACCTATGGTGAGATGTCCGGCAATGGCTACCTGACCATGGACGACAACTCGATTGCCCAGTCGACTATGACCAGCAATGCCTGATTGGGAGATCATCAGGCAATGCTGGCCAACCCGGCAGTCGTGTCCAATCTGCACAAGGTTGTCGATTTTAGTACCCCGACCTATCACGGTGTCGCCCAGAGTTCCGCGATCAATGGTATTGTTAGAGCCAATTTCAACATGGTCTTCAATGATGACCCGGCCAACACTTTCAATCCTTTCGTACTGCTGCTGTTCGCCAAGCATGTACTCGAAACTGAAATTTCCGATTGAATTATTGGAATCAATGGTGACATTGTTGCCAATAATCGTCCCTTCCTTAATCACCGTGTTGGCATGGATAGCAACATTGTCACCAATTTCAACTCCATTCATGATTTTCACCCCCGGCATAAAATGACAACCTCTGCCGATCCGGGTGTGTTTACCAATATAAACGTTGGGAAATTTCGAAATATTGCCCTGATCATTCAGCTGGTATTTTTCTATTTTGTAAGCACGTAATAACTGGTTAATCAGGGATACGTCCAGCTGATCAACGATTACTTTTGAACGGGCTTTTGAAGACAGTATGTCTTGTGGGCCTACGATAATATCAGCCTGACAGTCAGAGACGTATTTCAAATCTGGTTTGGACAAAACAATCGTTAAATTTCCCGCCACACTGTCTGCAACAGATTGAATGGTATCAAACCCGGTGTCTTTATCACCGTGCAGCTGACCATGCAGAAAACTGGCTATTTCACAGGCTTTAAACATACTTCAATCTTCTTTTAGAACCGGTACAGGGCATGGGCGTAAACAGTATGGGAGTCCATCTTTTTCTCTAATCCCCTGTATTGTGCTTTATTGCTGGTCTCTCTGTCGCGAGTGTACTCGTACTCAGCTCTTAACATCCAGCTTTCACCCAAGTCAATTTCATAACCAACTTTTGCCTTGATCACAGTTTTAAAATAGGTTTCAGCATCTTCCTTTCTTGTCTCATTTTTAGTGTACCTAAGGTTAAGGTAAGCAACACCGCCCTCAACAATACTGTATCGAATCGATGGTTCAATGTATTTTTCGACAAACCGCTCATTGCCTGTATGAACACCTGAACCATTATAATCTTTATTATCTTTGTCCTGATAGAAGAACTCTAAATCAAATCTGAATTGCCCATAATTGAAATAAGGTTTGAATAAAAAGCTGTAACCCCTTTCATCACGAGAACCCCAGTCATTGTTGTCATAGTCAATTCGGAGATGCTCAAAATGGGTATAGAAACCAGCGTTATATTTATTGCTCCAGTAAGTTGCATAAGGTTTGAAGAGCTGCTCAAGAGAGTCAGTTTTCATGTGATTAACATGAGGAGAAACGATTTTATTGGTTATGTATTCTCCTTCATAAGCCAGACCTACACCCCAGCCCTGACCTAAATCGAATGGTTTATCCAGGAAAAACAAGTGCTTATAAGAATCAGCATTTTCGTAGTAATCATTGCCGCCACTGTTTCTTTGCTCACGATTCATTTGCTTAAGCGAGTAATTTGCTTTCAGATCCCAATCGTGATGGTGCAGAAATACACCAAGAAGTTCATTAGTTATAATTCTTTCTTTTTTCTTGCTTCCATCCCATTCCCGGGTTGTTCTGTCCTCGTATTCTACAGACGTACCAATATTACCCGACAAAGAAAAACCAAAAGGCCGATAAGATGTATCTTCTACTTCTACTTTTGTTTCTTGATTATATTCATCCGCGGAACGTTTTTTCTTATAAGCTTGGTATTTTGCAGCGGATGATTGTTCCTTGTCAGTGTTTATTGATGCAAGCAAATAATCATTGCTCATATCGGTATTTGGCAGGCTAAAATCATTACTACCTATAGCATTCGTAGCGATTACACTATTTGCTATAACAACGGATAAAATTTTCTTGTCCATACTCCCCCGCCACCCAAAACAGTAGGTCTAATACTTAATTAAATAAAATGAATTAATATTCTTTATGCTTATGAAAACATAAAGTTTCCGACACTCTTTCTGGTGTTTAAAACTTGCTGTAAAAAACTGGCGGCCTTACTTCATGAACAATAAACGTCTACTAACAACATTTATGTGCGAATTGCTCAGTGATATAAACCTGAAGTATCAATTCTTGAAAGGTTTTATAAAACACGCCCTTTAAAATCATTTATTTCGAGCGAAATTAAACGGCTCAAAAATATAATTTTCAAGCCCATCCCGTTGACACAAGTCAAGAAAAGCAAACAAAGCGACAATAAAAAAATAATTAACACAAAATTTAAAAATATTTGACAAGTCTTGTTGACTCATTTCTATGTTTAATGGATTATGCAGTAGTATCTCGCGTACTACTCTAATCCAGACAGGTTGAAACAGGTATGAATGATTGGTCAAGAAAGGCCGTTGCCGCTTTTTCATTGGTTGCTGCAAGCCTTGGTGTCTGTGAAGAAATATTACCTGAAAAAAATGCTGAACTGTTGATCTGGACTGATGATCAGGCAATGGAATACATGGAATATGCCACCGAACAGTTTAATAAAACCTTTGGTTACGATGTCAGTTTCAACTATCGTCGTCTGGCACCAATGAACAGTGCGGGTCGTATGATTCAGGATGGTGGTACCGCAAGGGTGGCCGACGTGGCTGAAATTGAACACGACATGTTGGGCAAGCTGGTAGTTGCAGGTGCGGTAATGGAAAACCTGGTCAGCGCAGACCGGATTGACCATCACTTTATTGACGCAGCGGTGACCGCCTCCAAGGCTGAAGGCTTAAGCTATGGCTTCCCTGTTAGCTATGCGACAACCGCCTTGTTTTATAACAAAGATATTCTTCCTGAGGCACCTGAAACTTTTGAAGAGCTCATTAAGCTTTCAGAAACTTTTAACAATCGTCAGGAAAATCAATACACACTGCTCTGGGATGTTCAGAACTATTACGAATCCCGAATGTTTTTAGCCCTCTATGGCGGTTATGAGTTTGGCAATAACGGTATGGACGCAAATGATATTGGCGTTAACTCTCCGGAAGCCAAACGTGGTCTGGCAGCCATGAACTCATTAAAGGCAGCCAATAATTCCAACCCTGTGGATATGCGTAACCCTCAGGTGCGTCGTGGGCTGTTCTCGGAGGGCAAGGTAGCTGCGATTGTTGACGGTCCCTGGGCGACACAGAGTTATATAGACTCAGGTATCAATGTTGGCGTAGCCCCTATGCCGACTCTGGATGGCAATACGCCGCGCACGTTCTCGACGGTTCGTCTTGCCGTCGTATCCACTTACACCGAGTACCCCAAAGCAGCCCAACTCTTTGCCGATTTCCTTGCCAGCGAAGAGATGCTAAAAAAACGTTTTGAAATGACTCAGCTGATTCCACCTATGCAAAACATCATGAGTGAAATCGCCAAGGAGGCTGACGAAGCCAGTAAAGCGTTTATTGCCCAGGGCTATTATGCCGATGCTATGCCATCTATTCCTGAAATGGGCTACGTCTGGTCGCCTATGGCCAATGCCGTCACTGCCACATGGGTGAACGGTGAAGATCCGGAAAAAGCTCTGGATAATGCCTTGATGGTAATTAAAGAGCAGATTTCATTTCAGGATTAACGTATTTGCGCAGGAAGTTTTTATTGATTAGTCTATTTTCAGCTTCCCCCTTTTCTCCCTGACCCTTTTTGGGGGAAGTCTGAAAATAGCCTTCAAGAATTCAAAGCCAGATTAGCGAAATATATAACGATCTAAAAACTATCTAATTAACTATAAGTTTTCTTTTAGCCATCACTATTTAGTCACTGTCACTTCGTACTGACCTTTCAGACCCATGGTCTGTTTAGTGTGATGCATTGGAAATTGAAACATCAAACGATAATTTTTTTAATACTGGAATTCTTATGCATACAACTACTATGCAGCCAGTTGGCTCTGTTGTACCCGCTTCAGCCGTGCTGATGGGATCAACACAGCTGGCAAACAGGCACTTTGTTAAAGGGGGACTGTTTCTTCTGGTTCAACTGGTTTTCCTTTTTTATGCCACCGACATTATTAGTGCATTAAAAGGACTGGTGACTCTGGGAGAAGTGACCCAGCAACGGGTAGGGTTCACCATTATTCACGGTGACAACTCTATTCATATGCTGGTAGAAGGGGTTATTGCGCTGTTTCTGCTGCTCGCATTTTTGTTCACTTATGCAAAAAATATACAGGACGCCCGCCATTTATCACCCAGCAGTACAGGCTTCAAGGAGCAGGTAAGAAGCTTATTTGATGACCACTTTCCAATCATCATGCTAAGTCCTGCGGCTCTGGCGGCTATTGCCTTTATCATTTTACCCATTATCATTACAGTTCTTGTATCACTCACCAATTATGCTGCACCAGCCAACATTCCTCCCAGGAACCTTGTGGACTGGGTGGGCTTTCAAAATTTCCGCTCCTTATTTGAGTTAAAAATCTGGTCAAGCACACTGCTGGGCGTGGGTAGCTGGACCTTCATATGGGCCACGAGTGCTACTGTTTTCACCTGTGGTTTTGGTTTTATTCTGGCTCTGGCTCTGTCTAACAGGGATGTAGTGGGTAAAAAAATCTGGCGTGTTATTTTTATGCTGCCATATGCTATCCCTGCTTTTGTGACATTGCTGATTTTCAGACTGTTACTAAACGGTGTTGGTCCGGTCAACGCCCTGTTGAACACTTGGGGCTTTGAGTCCATCGCATTTTTATCAGATCCGACTCTAGCCAAGATCACAGTTATCACTGTCGGAGTCTGGGTAGGCGCCCCCTATTTTATGCTGCTGATATCCGGCGCCTTGACCAATATTCCAAAAGAACTGTACGAAGCCAGTGAAGTAGACGGTGCCAGTCGTTTTCAACAGTTCAGGGAAATCACCCTGCCAATGGTATTGCATCAGGTTGCTCCTTCACTGGTGATGACCTTCTCGTTTAACTTTAACAACTTTGGAGCAGTTTACCTGCTAACCGAAGGTGGCCCCATTAACCCTGCTTATCGATTTGCAGGTCATACCGACATATTAATTACCTGGATTTATAAACTCACACTGGACTTCCAGCAGTACAACATCGCCTCTGTTGTCTCGATTATTATATTCCTGTTTTTATCACTTATTGCTATCTGGCAATTCAGCCGAATGAAATCATTCAAGAATGACGTGGGGATGTAACAGTGAATCGATTTATACATAAAGCAGGTGTCTTGACTGTTTATTTATTCCTGATATTCAACACAGTCATTGTTTTAGCACCGATTATCTGGACCGTCATGGCGTCATTCAAGCCCGGCGTCAATTTGTTCAGCAGTACTTTTACCGGTTTCAGCTTCACCCTTGATCATTACAGGACACTGTTCACCGAAACTCCTTATGTTCAGTGGTACAAAAATACGTTTTTGCTGGCAGCCAGCAATATGCTGATTTCATTGATGGTGGTGACCATTACGGCCTTTATCTTTTCCCGCTATCGGTTCAAGGGAAAACGTAAAGTGCTGATGGGCATTCTGGTCATACAGATGTTCCCGGCGTTTCTGTCCATGACCGCTATTTATGTGCTGCTGTCAAAGTTAAACCTGATTGATACCTTTGCCGGACTGCTGTTCGTTTATGTCAGTGGTTCACTGCCTTTTATGACCTGGCTGGTAAAAGGCTACTTTGACGCGATCCCAACCTCACTGGATGAAGCGGCAAAAATTGATGGTGCCGGACACCTGACCATTTTCTTTGAAATTATCTTGCCGCTGGCAAAGCCCATTCTTGTCTTTGTTGGTCTGACGTCGTTCACCGCTCCCTGGATGGATTTTATTCTGCCCACCCTGATTTTGCGCAGTGAAGAAAAAATGACACTCGCCATAGGTATTTTTGAGTGGATAGCTTCCAACTCTGCTGAAAACTACACCCTGTTTTCCGCAGGTGCTTTGCTGGTCGCTGTTCCCATTACCCTGCTGTTTGTAGCGACTCAGAAACACATTACCGTAGGCCTTGTCAGTGGGGCCGTAAAGGAGTGAAAGGTTTAATGATTACTGAAAGCGCCCTGGTGCATAACCCAAAAAGCACACAGTGTTATGCCTACAATGACACCACTCTGCATGTCCGTCTTCGTTGTGCAAAAGACGAAGTGGAGAAAGTCGTTCTGTGGATAGGCGACCCTTACGAATGGGCTGTTGGCGGACTGGACGGAGGTAATCTCGGCGGCAGTGATGCCCATGGCTGGACCGGGGGGCGTGAAATTCCCATGATTCTGGAAGGCGAAACCCAAAACCACGACTGTTGGTTTGCCGAGTTTGCACCACCTAAACGACGGGCTCGTTACGGGTTTATTCTCTATAGCAAGAGTGGTGAACAAAAACTGCTGTTTGGTGAAAAGCGTTGTGTTGATATAGCCGATGAAGCCATTGCTGAAATTGAGTTGAGTGACCTCAGTAATTTTTTCTGCTTTCCCTATATCAATCCCCGGGATGTCCTGAAAACACCTGGCTGGGTTAAAGACACCGTCTGGTATCACATTTTTCCCGAGCGGTTTTGCAACGGTCGTCCAGAACTTTCTCCAGAAAATGTTCAGCCCTGGGGGACAGAGCCTGATCACCACAACTTCATGGGGGGCGACCTGTGGGGTGTTATTGATAAGCTGGATTACCTTGAAGAACTGGGAGTCAACGGCCTTTATTTCTGTCCCATTTTTATCGCCAATGCCAACCATAAATACGACACCGTAGATTACTTTAATGTCGATCCACACTTCGGTGGCAATGAAGCCTTCAAGCAGCTCGTTAAAGAAGCGCACCAGCGTGGCATGAAGATAATGCTTGATGCCGTTTTCAATCATATGGGGGATCAGCACCCGATCTGGCTGGATGTGGTAGAAAAAGGCAAGAACTCGGCCTATGCCGACTGGTTCTGGATCAAGGAATTTCCTGTTTACGAGGATAAACCCCGTGAGCAGTGGGATGGTACCAATCTTCGCTATGAAACCTTCGGGAATGTAGCAGCCATGCCCAAGCTGAACACAGAAAATTTAGAGTGTCGTAGTTATCTGCTGGATATTGCACGACACTGGGTAGAAGAATTTGACATTGATGGCTGGCGTCTGGACGTCTGCAATGAAGTCGATCACGATTTCTGGAGAGACTTTCGCCGGGTGATAAAAGGGGTAAAACCAGACTGCTATATCCTTGGTGAAGTCTGGCATGATGCATCCGCATGGCTGATGGGAGACCAGTACGACTCGGTCATGAATTACCCTATGACCCAGGCGATTCTGGATTACTTTGCGTTAAACTCCCGAGGCAAACAGGAATTTATCTGGGATGTAAACCGTTCCTACACTTCGTACCCACATCATGTGAACGAAGCGATGTTCAACCTACTCGATAGCCACGATACATCACGCATTTTGCACCTATGCTCTGGTAATAAAGACAAGGCAAAGCTGGCTTATCTCTTTATGTTTACACAGGTAGGAACCCCCTGTATTTATTACGGTGGAGAAGTTGCCCTCAGTGGTGGTCGTGGTATGGGTTCAGAGGCAAACCGGCGCTGCATGCTGTGGGATAAAGAGCTGCAGGACATAGACTTCAGGGCATTTATCAAACAACTCATTGAGTTACGCAAATCTGAACCAGACCTTAACTGCCCAACCATTCAATGGCTGGAGGTTGATAACGACCAGTGCATTGCCTACCAGCGCGGGCTATTGCAATTTGTTATCAATAACTCGGATAAGTCACAAGATATTTTGGTAAATGGAAAAAAACTCTCTTTGCTACCTTATGGTTACAATATCAGCAAAGAGTAATGGCTGATAGGCGATTACACGTCAGTGACTGGAGTGAATTTAACAAATAAGTTGCTCCAGTTGCCTGAATTTTTCGCGGGTTCATCCTCGAAGGCGACTAGAGAGCACAGCAGAGAATCATAACTAGGTATCTGACTGTTCATCGGCCTGTGAATGATTAAATGAGATTTTATTGTGACTGAGTTAATCAACAAACTAATGTCTTTCGGGCTGACCAAAACAGATGCTCTGGTTTACATTAACCTGCTTCAAAACGGACAGGCCAGTGGCTATAAGATAGGAAAAGATCTTTCACTGGCACGATCTTCAGTCTACTCGTCAATTGATACCCTTTATAATCAGGGCTATATCTTTATGATTGAAGGCTCTACTAAAGAATACGAAGCCAAGTCACCTGAATTAATTTTAAGCCAAATCAAGAAGAAAACGCTAAACGACATTGCCATACTGAAAAAGGAACTGGCAGAAATTGCCGTACCAAAAGACACACCTTTTATCTATAACCTTTCTGGTTACGAAAACCTTTTATTGAAGGTCAGAGAGCTGATCAACTCAAGTACCAGAGAGCTTTATATCAATACCGACTTCAACCTTCAATTGCTGAGTGAAGAACTGGGAAATGCCATTAACCGGGGCGTAAGAGTACTCTGTTTCTCCTTTAACAGGCTGGAGTCTCCAGTAGATGGTCTTGAAATATACAGCCGCAATGATAAGCCTGAGCAGGAATACCCATCCAGACGTTTCATGATGGTAGCAGATATCAGGGAAACACTTATTTTTTCAAATATTGGCAGTGCTCAGGGCATTTATACCAACGAAAAGCTGTTTACAAGAATCATCAGCGAACATATACACAGTGACGTTTACCTGTCTGAGCTGATGCAGGATAAAGACTTTATACCTGCCCACATAGCCACAGCTCATGAAAATGAACCCTTTTAAACGACAGTAAATTAAGTACTCAACCATCCTGACATGACTACCGGAGCTTTAATGACGTCTTTCACAAACCCTATACTGCAGGGTGCCTACCCTGATCCATCGATATGCAGGGTCGGTGATGATTTTTATATGGTCAACTCCTCTTTTGAAATGTTTCCTGGACTCCCTATCCATCACAGTCGGGACTTGGTTAACTGGGAATTAATTGGTCATGGTTTGCACAGACGAGAACAATGTATCGATACCATTTGTCTCAGCGATGTCGAGTCAGACGGTGGCATTCATGCACCCACCATGCGCTATCACAAGGGACTTTTCTATATTATCACGACCAACGTCTATGCTCCCCGGAATTGTCCGGCAGATTTTAATCCTTGCAGGAATTTCATTATTACGGCCAAGAACCCTGCTGGACCATGGTCTGATCCGCAGGTGATTGAAGACGCTCCAGGTATTGATCCTGACATATTCTTTGATGACGATGGAAAGGTATGGTACGTCGGAACGCATACCCCTGAAGATCAGGCTTACCCCGGCCAAGGGGAAATCTGGCTGCAGGAGCTGGATCTGAAAACCTTCAGCCTTAAAGGTGAAAGGCACTTTCTCTGGCGTGGCACAGGCGGTGACTGGGTCGAAGGTCCACACCTGTACAAATACAACGGTCGTTATTATTTGATGACGGCTGAAGGCGGAACTGGCTTTAATCATGCGGTCACTGTCGCCAGTAGTTCAACAATCACTGGCCCCTACATCAGCAATCCCAAAAATCCCGTTTTAACTTCCCGTCACCTTGGCCTTGATTACTGGGTTAATAGTACTGGTCATGGTGACCTTGTACAGCTTAGTGATGGCCGCTGGTATATGGTGTGCCTGGGGATTCGCAATGATATTGAAGGACGCTCAAACATGGGGCGGGAAACCCATCTTGTTCCTGTCAAATGGGAAGCCGACCATTTTGGCATTGATGAGAATCAGTCGGATATTCTCTGGCCTGTGTGCGCGCCGGGAACCGGACGTGTTGAACATAACGATGAATTGCCTTTTTCGAATCACCCAACAACTGAGAACAATTCTTTTGTTGATAATTTCTCTTGTGCAGAACTCAGAAGAGACTGGACCTACAGGAGGATTCCAGAAGTAGATACCGTTGAGGTACTACCAGGGCAAAAGCGTCTGAGAATTCGCAGTGGAAAGTCTGTTGAAGAGCGGGTAGCTGCTAGCCTGGCTGGTTTCAGACAAAAGCACAGTTATTTCACTTTTCAGGTAAATCTTCACCTGCCAGAAACCTTTGAACACAGTAAAAGTGGTATTGGCCTGATTCAGAAAGACGACCACCACCTGCTGATGTCAGTCATGAAAAAAGGCGGTACCCTTGAGCTTGAAGTGGCGTTAAATGGAGAAAAACTGGCTGTTTCGGAGGTGCCTGTAGAGGCACGGGATTTGCGATTAATGATAACCTGCGATCGAAATGGCTATCACTTCAGTTATGCCATGCTTAAGGAAAGCAATAGGGAGCAAGTTGATGTTATTAAGAATATTCCTGTCAACACCCTGCTTTCCAGATACTACACAGGAGCGCTGTGTTGCCTGCATAGCTTCCTGATGTCGGAACCCGCTATTGAACATGTTGACTTCTCAAATGTACGTTTTGAGACGCTTTCAGTATAAAATTCGCCATAATGCTCTGTACCTGCTGAGACTGTAGATAAAACTGTGTTTCTGCCTATCTTATAATCAGCTTTGATTGAAGATAGGCACCACAGCGAGCATTGCGCTTCAGAAGTCTTCCGATTTTTCGTAGCTATACAACGCAACCAACGCCTCTCTTCCGGGAGGCTGCAATTCAATGCAGTCATTACAAATCCGGTACACTTGACACTATTCGAAAAAAATTTTTATCTCTACATCCAATGCCTGGGCTAAGCGATGCATGGTCATCAGTGTGGGATTTCGTTGACCGTGCTCTATTTCACTGATATCCGGGTTGTGAAGTCCAGCTCTGTGAGCCAGCTCTTCCTGGCTGAGGCCTTGTTGCTTTCTCAGCTCTTTCAGCTTGCGTCCGAACTGCTGCTTTGGGTTCAAAATTTATTCCTTACAAAAATAAGGAATAGTCAGAACCGGAGCAAAAATCGTCTATAGTATATATCTTAAATTTTCTTTTTTTGAGATTGCAGCTTCCCTTCCGTTGTAGCGATGAATCCTGTTCTTCTATAGCAAATAACCCTACCCAGAGTCGTATAGTGTACTGAGGCTCCATAAGATGGTCGAAAAGAGACGTAGAAAACCGAATTTTTTCCCTGAATTTATGGAAAAAGCTGTAGATATTGCTTTGGCATCGGTTCTCCCGGACAAAGAAGTGGTACGACTGTTGGGAATTAATGCCAGCACTTTGGCTATCTGGAAGGGAAAGAGGACAAGGATGATCGGGCCTCAGCAGCCGCAGGAAGCCATGGCCTTCGAGGTTGAAGAGGAGCAGGAGGCTGATATCTCAGATAATGAACCTTTCGATACAAGCCCCCCTAGGGGTACAGAGGAGTCCTCCCCCTCTCTGCCTGGCGCACCCTCTCAGCATGAAGATGCGAATCAGGCCCTCAATGATGTGGTCAAGCTGATCCCAGAGGAAGTAAACCAGCTTAGGAAAGAAAATCGCAGGTTGAAAAATGAAAGGGATGTTTTGCAGTAAGCTCTTATCATCCTAGCCGGTTCTTATCTGCGAACCTAACCTGAAAATGTCAAAAATGATGTCAGCAAAATCATCGTAGCCTCCCAGCTTTTAAACATCTCAAAGTAGCGCTCACCTTTTTCCTGGCTCATGCTCTCTCACGTCCAAAAAATGGTTATCTGCTACTTTCTCCTGAACTGGGGCAGAGGCTGATCCAGCTTGCTTTGCGATATGCCATGCATGTCCGCGTTTTTCTGCCAAATCTTGAAGCGTTCGAGGAGTTGCTGATTAATGGCCAGGAGTTTTTGTTTGTCTGCGGTCAGCTGCTCGATACGCTTATTCGCTTCGTAGATGTCTTTAATCCAACCCGGCTTCTCGATTGGCGCTTTAAGCGCAGCCTTGCGAGCCTTCATTGCCATATCAATGGCTGGCAACTTCATTAAAGATTGTCGAGCACGACTGATACCCAGTCTGGTTTTGCATGCCTCGACCAGAAGGGGCCACGTCAACTTAGGCTCAGACCACTCTTCAATTATTTTTATGATGCGCTGCTCATCCTTGCTGGTTAAATGCTTCATCGTTATGCCTCTATCTCATCCATCATGGCAGACACTTCATTCAGGGAGGACAGTGCCACCTGACCTTCTTCAACCTCTAAGACCTCCAGCTCATGCTACAGACCATCCCATACTCCTTGAGCTGGTTCTGATATCCTACAGACGCATACTGGCTACCCCGATCCGAATGATGTATCACGCCCTCTCCGGGCTTTCTGCTCCAGTAAGCCATTTTCAAGGCTTCCAGAGGCAGTTCTGTAGTCATGCGGCTACTCATAAACCAATCGACTACCTTTCGTGAGAACAGGTCAACGACAGCCGCCAGATACACCCGGCCTTCACGAGTCCACAGGTAGCTGATATTAGCTACGTATACTTTGTCTGGTGCTAAAACTGAAAACTCACGATTCAGAAGGTTGGCCGCCACTGGCAGCTTGTGTTTGCTGTTAGTTGTTACCTTGAATTTTTTAGCCACCCGAACCCGTAAGCCAAACCGCCGCATCAGAGTTCTGGCCTGATGACGTCATATACTATAGCCTTTTGATCGCAAGGCTTTCGCCATTCGACGACTTCCATAGGTGTCATCTGATTGAGCAAAAACCTCCCGGGAATCTGCCTCCAGGCGAAAAGCCTCCGGGTCTATAAGTTGATCTTCCGCCTGTTGTTTATCCCATTCGTAGAAAATGCTACGGCTGAGTTTCAGCACTTTGCAGAGCTTTACGACTGGGTAGACCTTCCTCTCCTGCTGTATGAAGGCGTATTTTACAGCTGGTCTTTTGCAAAGAAGGCCATGGCTTTTTTTAAGATCTCCTGTTCCATTTTCAATTGCTTGTTTTCGGCTTCAAGTTCTTTGATTCGTTGCTGCACGATGGTCAACGCCTGCTTTCCTTTATCAGGGAAGGCCTGATCTTTCCGTTCGTCGTGGGCTCGAACCCAGCGATGCAAGTTACCAGCACTGACTCCCAAGCTTCTGGCTACAGCTGCAGGTGATTGACCTTGTTCTGTAATCAGCTTGACTGCTTTAAGTTTGTATTCCTGAGAACAATTTTTCCGTTTTGCCATTGTTAACCTCGTTATTGGTTGCACTATTGTGCTTAACGAGGTGTCCGGAGTCATTAAACCACTTCACCTCTTCCTTCCAGAATTTCGCCTCATAGAGTCCAGGCATATTAGATTCAGGACTCCACCCAAAGGCAAAGGTGAGAATCTTTTGAACCTTCGTCGTTCGATCCTCCGGTGTCAGTGTTTTCAACTCCTCTCTCATGCTATCAAGCAGGGTATAAACAGCATCATGACGCAAAATATGAGGGTGAATGTGTTTCAGTTCAGGCACAACAGAGCCGACGCGAGGAAAGACACTATCCAAGGCTTTTATGCTCAGTGCCTTCCCTTCACTTCGACGGTGGGATACCAGCAAAAATGGATGTTTCTTTGCAGCAGACGGCCCTTTTCTTAAGACACGATGGTTGTCAACATAATCCATTATCGCCTGGCTAAGATCATCACTCATCACCAATCGGCGCTCATGGGTTTTGAATTGCGGAGCCGTGAGCCGAGTGTCGACCCGTTCGTCTTCAAGATCAACAATTGACAGCTCCCTGCTGTGCCAGTGAATATCACTGACTTTAACCAGTAGCATTTCAGAGCGACGCAGCCCCATTTCCAGCCCTAAAAGCAAAACAATGTAATTGCGTAGCCTCAGTGCTTCATTTGCAAAGGGGTTTTCAACACTTTCAGGATGCATGACCTCCAACAAGCGCTCGCGCTCCTGTTGAGTCAGCCCTTTCATTTCGTCAACCCTGGTTTTTTTCCATGCAGGTCTGGCAGCCTTGATTTTTCGATTGAAGCGCTTTACCAGATCATCAATTGCCTCATTCCGCGTGTCCCCCCCCAGCTTGTCATATAGAAAATCGAGATAGTCGCGTACCGCCTCCAGCCGCTGTTGCGCATGAACCTTTCCCACTGATTCAAATGCCGCAGGAAGCAATCGAATACCGGAGTATTTTTTATTGAGCGTTGTTTTTTGAAAAGCTGCGTCACTGACAAAGCGTGAAATCTCTTCATCAGTCAGATAGCGGGGTTCTGGTCGCTGCTCCAGACGTGCAATCAGGTCTATCGATTCATACTCCAGAAAAGCCTCAAACAGACTAATGTGTTCAAGGTATTTTTTCCGTGTGTTCAGTGCTCTGCCTGAAAGCTCTTGAGTGATGTACAGGTTAGGATAAAATACAGGCAGACCATCCTTTAGTAGAATTTTTTCCCGAGTGCCGTGTATCCTGATCTCTTCAATTTGATGGCTCATTAAACCCCCAAATTATTTTAAATAGTGACTTTTTGTAACTATAGTAACGAACAGTTTTTAATCCACTAAAACATAACTTTATTTCGATTGCGTTTCATACTCTGGAAACGTAATAAACATCGTATATATTAGACAAATGGAGACATGACTAATGGCAAAAGGTGACAAGTCTGGAAAAACAGGCTCTTACGTATACACCATGAACCGGGTGAGCAAGGTTGTTCCCCCCAAACGCCAGATTCTTAAAGATATTTCCCTGTCATTCTTCCCCGGCGCCAAAATCGGTGTACTGGGCCTGAACGGTGCCGGTAAATCGACCCTGCTGCGCATCATGGCAGGTGTAGATAAAGAGTTCGACGGTGAAGCCCGTCCACAGCCAGACCTGAACGTTGGTTACCTGCCTCAGGAGCCGGAACTGGACCCGGCTAAAACCGTTCGTGAAGTGGTTGAAGAAGCTCTGGGTGAAATCAAGGATGCCCAGGAAAAGCTGGAAGCCGTTTACGCTGCCTATGCTGAGCCAGACGCCGACTTCGATGCCCTGGCTGCCGAACAGGCAAAGCTGGAAAACATCATTCAGGCGGCCGACGCCCACAATCTGGAACGCAAGCTGGAAGTCGCTGCCGATGCCCTGCGCCTGCCAGACTGGGATGCCAACGTTGCCAACCTGTCCGGTGGTGAGCGTCGCCGTGTTGCCCTGTGCCGCCTGCTGCTGTCCAGCCCGGAAATGCTGCTGCTGGACGAGCCAACCAACCACCTGGATGCCGAATCCGTTGCCTGGCTGGAACGCTTTCTGGTGGAATATCCGGGTACGGTTGTCGCCATCACCCACGACCGTTACTTCCTGGACAACGCCGCTGGCTGGATTCTGGAACTGGACCGTGGTGAAGGTATTCCTTACCAGGGTAACTACAGTTCCTGGCTGGAGCAGAAAGAACAGCGTCTGGAAATGGAACAGAAACAACAGGACGCCCGTCGCAAGGCAATGGAACACGAACTGGAATGGGTTCGCTCCAATGCCAAGGGTCGTCAGTCCAAATCCAAAGCACGTCTGGCACGCTTTGAAGAGATGCAGTCCCAGGAGTTCCAGACCCGTAACGAAACCAATGAAATCTACATTCCACCCGGTCCACGTCTGGGTGAAAAGGTTCTGGAATTCAACAATGTCAGCAAAGGCTTCGACGGCCGCCTGCTGATTGATGACCTGAGCTTCAGCGTACCAAAAGGTGCCATTGTCGGTATTATCGGTGGTAACGGTGCCGGTAAGTCCACACTGTTTAAAATGATTGTCGGTGAAGAGCAGGCTGATTCCGGTTCTATCGAACAGGGCGACACCGTTAAAATCTCCAACGTGCAGCAGTTGCGTGATGAACTGGATGATTCCAAGACCGTCTGGGAAGCCATCTCCGATGGTCAGGACATTCTGAAAATCAACAACTACGAAGTACCTTCACGTGCTTACATTGGTCGCTTTAACTTCAAGGGCGGCGATCAGCAGAAGCGTGTCGGCGAACTGTCTGGCGGTGAGCGTGGTCGCCTGCAACTGGCGGCCACCCTGAAGCATGGTGGTAACGTGCTGCTGCTGGACGAACCGTCCAACGACCTCGACGTGGAAACCCTGCGCGCACTGGAAGAAGCGATGCTGGCCTTCCCCGGCTGTGCCATGGTGATCTCCCACGACCGCTGGTTCCTGGATCGTGTAGCCACCCACATTCTGGCGTATGAGGGTGACTCCAAAGTCACTTTCTTTGAAGGTAACTACACCGAGTACGAAGCGGATCGCAAAGAACGTCTGGGCGAAGAAGCTGCCGGGCCACACCGTATCAAGTACAAGCGCATCGACGCTTAATATCGGTTACTGCCATCTGAACCTTTGCACTCTGCAAAGGTTCAGGCTTCTGGCTATATCTCTTTCTTAACGCCCCCGGTGACGTCGCTCCCCCGGTAATATTGCAGACATTCGCGCAAGGTCAGATTTCCACAAACGCGATCATAAACTGCTGCACTGACAGTTCTGCTCGCATTCACAGCATGATGAGTGATGTATAGGCCCGCATCCTCAGCACGATGAAGATAGTACTGCCCACACTGTCCAATATCATCAGCACCACAAACCGACTGATACAAATAGTCCCTGGCTTTTTCATTCTTATAAAGGTAACCGCTAAAGACTGAAGCCATGACTAAAACAGCCACGTTATGAAAAGTGATTAAGCCTGGCTTAGCCGCCGATTCCTGTTGCCAGGATCGATGGCTATACCGCTCCCATTTATCCTTAATAAATTCTTTGGGAATGCCATTCTTCAGCTTGGGAGAGTGTCGACTCTTCGCTGACTTCCCATCAGACGTCCCCATCTTTCGGAAGCCGTTTAAACCCACATCAAAGCAGGTAGCAGAGCATTCATTGCTGCTATAAGCAGCAGGCTTTCTGATCGTCCCTTCAACCAGAACAGGCTGTTCGCGAGGGAGTACATTCTGGTTTTGCAAGGGCAATAATCCGTATCTGGGGGATACTACAAAATGCAGCGCCTCTGAACTGAGCCCTGTTTGAATCAAGCTATGAAGCCTTTCATGCTCCTGTTCTACATTCATATTGTCGAATGAAAACGTCAGTTGTCCCTCTGAATTGGTAATGGTTGCCAGATTTATTTCGGAACCGTTACTGGCATCAACCACAAAAATGGGTACATTCGTTGCCATTGATAGAAGAACAGCCGTCTCAAGGCTTCCGAATTGGTTCAAATCTCGCCTGACATCATCGATCAATTCATTTACCCGGAGAGATAATTCGGCAGGCCCTGCATTTTGACTAATGGTTCTTAAAGTATTTATTGCTGTCTGAACGACACTGTGATGTCCAATTTCAGAAATACGCTGCAAACTTTGTAACAGGGCGGAAAGCTCAGGCGGTGAGTTCAATGCTGCAATAAGTCTTTCTGCAAGGAAGTAACTCACCGCTGCTGCCTGAGTATGAGGGCTATCACGCAGCTGTCTGTCAATGCCATTAAACCGGGAAACAACAGCCCGTTGTGTGGAAAGCTGATTCATGGCAGATGTCATCACTGCTGCATCATGCTCTGCGTCATAAAGTTGTAGCGAGTACGCAATAGACAGGGGGAGGCAGGATGTGGCACCTTCTAACTGTTCGCACTTAACCGCTTTGTAACCCAGAGACTCGAACACTATTTTTAACTGTTTGGGCATAGCTTTCTGTTCGCCCTTGCCAGCCATCGATACACCAGTCCAACACACCAGAAAGATCATTAATGACCAACGCACAACGTTCTCCTTTTCAGTTTATAGTTTCTGGCTGTATCCGACTCTCATTTCGGTTTATAGTTCCCGAAAGATAGCTTCCAGAAAAAATAACAAAATGACGCCCCTGCAAAAAACCCTTGTTACTATAGATGCCCTGCACGCCAGAGACCCGAAAACCACCGCAGGCAAAGCCCATGAGCTGCTTTACGCCGAACGCATGACCCGCTGGCTTAAACGCCTTGTTCCTGATGCCTCTGAAGAATTACAGATCGCTGTAAGAAGCCAACATCTGTGCCGTTGGGAAATCCCCCGTTCCGATTACCCGACAGGAAGAACAGGCTACCTGCGATGGCGCAGTGACCTGGGCAAAATGCATGCTGAAAAAGCCATGCAGGCAATGATGGACAATGGTTACAGTGAAGTCAGTCAAAAGCGGGTCTACAGTCTGGTACGAAAGCTCAACTTAAAACGCAATCGGGACACCCAGACACTGGAAGACTGCGCCTGCCTGGTCTTTCTGGAATTCGAGTTCTCAGCGTTCGCTGCCAGACATACAGAAGATAAACTGATCCCTATTGTGCAGAAAACCTGGGCGAAGATGTCACCAGAAGCACAGCAGGAGGCTCTTGGACTGGAGTTCAAACCTGATGAGCAGGCACTGCTTGGCAAAGCTCTGAATAGTTGACCAGGTGCTATGCAATATCCAGAAAGCTACTGGTGGGATCATTTTCAGGTCACTACCCGGGGCCGTAAGCCTGAATTGCTGACGCCTGTTTCTCAGGACTCTGGCAGAATCCCGTAGTACTGCAACAGTGCATCACAATATTTTTCTCTGGCAGGAATCGCTTTGCAGCGGGCAATAAACCCCTGACTGTAAGCGTCCTGCTCCACAAAGTTCGACACAGTTCTGTCATTACGCCACTGATACAGGAAATCCAGAAGCTGCTGCTCCGATTCAACAGAGTCAAACCGTTTTTTTCCTTTCAGGTAAGTACACAGGACAGGAACATAACTTATATCTGAATCAAAACTCATCACTGCCTGCTGAACGCTATCCAGATGCCGGTCATGGTCATCTACCAGCATGACCTGCCCTGGTTTTGGCAGGAGTTTGTTTTCGATCAAAGCAATCAGCACTTCTCCTTTCCTGTTGCCCTGCCCGGCCAGTACCACACCATGCTCCACCACAAACTGCCTGCCTCCCGACAATGCAATAAATTGTTCAGCCCCTGTATCTGAAAAGGTGATACCGACTTCTTTTAGCTGCCACCGGGTCGCGTCGGCAACGGGCAGCCCCCGGGCGGTCATGCCAATAACTGTGACGCCTTTGCTGATCAGGTGGTTAATGGTGTCAGGCAATGTCTCATCGGTGAGCTGTACAGGGACTTTGCCATAAACCATCGTCAGCAGAGGATCAATCTCATCGACAATATCCTGCCTTGTCCTGTCAGGATTGCGTTGCATCTCCCTGTCAACCAGGTAATAGAACATCTCTGACCGTCCCAGCCACTGCCCTTCAGGCGTAGTAATGGTGGTATCGTCCAGATCCAGAATCACCAGACTCTGGTTATTAAGGGTTCCGTCATTAAACTTCTGCTGTAGAAACAACCCCGGTTGTGATGTTGTCGCCGCAGATGTCGGATAAGGGTTTATGATCAAGGCCATAAACCAGATAGCGACCAGCCAACGTATAAATTTATTGATTTTCAACACCGGACAGACACCTTACAGCTTTTAATTCATAAGCGATTAACAAGTGACCAAAAATAGCACATCAACGATTTCATACTGCAAAGGCATCGCATTAACCCTTACAATACTGCGCGGAAGGTAAATCTGGAGAGGACAGTGATCAGTAAACTGGACAACAAAACAACAAGCACTTTGTATCAGTCATTTGCAAAGGCTGTTCAGTCAGCCGGTTTTCTGGGTGATATCGAGCTGGGATACGCTGATCGCACGGTACTGGCAACAGACAACTCCATTTACCAGTTACTGCCGGAAGGCATTTTTTACCCTCGCTCTACCGGTGATTTGAGCCTTATTCTTACCCAGTCAGCCCGCCCGGAGTTTCAGCAGATTGTTTTATCCCCCAGGGGAGGTGGTACGGGTACTAACGGTCAGTCTTTAACCACCGGTTTTATGGTGGATACCAGTCGCTATATGAATCAGGTGCTGGAAATCAATGCTGAAGAGCGCTGGGCAAGGGTCCAGGCTGGTACGGTAAAAGATTACCTGAACGAACGGGTGGCAAAAGAAGGTCTGTTCTTTGCGCCGGAGCTGTCCACCAGCAACCGCGCCACCGTTGGCGGCATGGTCAACACCGATGCCAGCGGACAGGGTTCGGTGGTGTATGGTAAAACCCGGCACCATGTGCTGGAGCTGACCTCAGTGCTGGCAGACGGCACCGTTTGGACCTCATCAGCCATCAATAATGATGAACTGGACCAGCTGTGTCAGCGTGAAGACAGCATAGGAAGGATTCATCAAACAGTTCGTCAGGCACATGATGACCACAAACAGCAGGTAGAAGACATCTTCCCGAAGCTGAATCGCAACCTGACGGGTTATGACCTGGCCAATATCCGTAATCAGCAGGACGAATTTAACCTGAACGCCATACTCTGTGGTTCCGAAGGCACTCTGGCGATGGTCAGCGAAATCAAGGTTAACCTGCTGCCTATCCCTGAGACCTCTGCCCTGGTGCTGGTCTTTTACCAGAGCTTTCAGGAATCACTGCAGGATGCCCGGACCCTGATGGCAGCAAAACCCTGCTCCATTGAAACCATCGACTCCAGGGTACTGGGGTTAGCCAAAGCCGATACCATCTGGGAAAGTGTTAAGGAATTCTTCCCACAAAACAGTGAAGCTATTGACGGCATTAACTTTGTCGAGTTCACCGGTCACGATGAGGATGAAATAAACGACGGCATAGCCCGCCTGGTCACTGAACTGAATAAAAGCTCCGAAATTGAACGTTCTGGTCATCAGATCGTGATGGGGACTGCTAACGTTAAGAAAATCTGGGCGATGCGCAAACAGTCCGTTGGACTGCTGGGCAATATGAAAGGCGACGCACGCCCGATACCTTTTGTAGAAGATGTTGCCGTACCTCCGGAAAATCTGGCTGCCTTTATTCAACAGTTCAGAGCCCTGCTGGATAAACATCAACTGACGTATGGAATGTTTGGCCATGTCGATGCCGGCGTCCTGCATGTACGGCCTGCTATCGATATGAAAGACCCGCAGCAGGCCATGCTGGTGCGCTCAATCAGCGATGAAGTGGCAAAACTGGCGCAGTCCCATGGTGGCGTACTCTGGGGAGAGCATGGCAAAGGGGTTCGCTCTGAATACTCACCGGCTTTCTTTACCGACCTTTACCCGGTTCTGCAACACATTAAAAGCGCCTTTGACCCACATAACCAGCTGAACCCCGGCAAAATTGCGACGCCTGCCAGTCAGGAGCTGCTGAAGATTGACGGCGTTCAGACCCGGGGGGAACTGGACAGCACCATTGAACGCAAAGCCTTTGAAGCATTCACCAGTGGCATGTATTGCAACGGTAACGGTGCCTGTTTTAACTACAACCCTGCCAGCGCCATGTGTCCGACCTGGAAAGCTACTTACGACAGAACCCAGTCACCTAAAGGCAGGTCCGGCCTGGTCAGGGAGTGGCTGCGTCTGCAAAGCGCGGCAGGTACCAATATTGCCGAAGAAGTTCACAAGGTCAGGCAGGGCGGCCCGTTCTACAACGCCATGGACAAAGCCCGCAACACCATCGACAAACTCAGGGGCAAAGAAGACTTCAGCCATGAAGTGTACAAAGCGCTGGACCATTGCATGAGCTGTAAGTCCTGTGCCGGACAATGCCCGATTCAGGTCAACGTACCTGATCTGCGCTCCCGCTACTTTGAGCTTTACCACAGTCGCTACCCAAGACCTTTGAAACATCATATAGCCGGACTGCTGGAACCCATGCTGCCAGCTCTGGCGAAAATAAAACCGGTTTATAATTTCACTGCCCGGTCACAACTGGCTAACTGGCTGACCAGCAAAACCGTTGGACTTCAGGATCTTCCGGCGATTACCAGCACCTCACCACTGAATGACAGCTGTCGTTCAGGTGCCTCGGTTGCCACACCACAGTTGCTCGACTCCTTACCCGAAGAAGAGCGACTGCGAACAGTGATTATTGTGCAGGATGCCTTTACCAGTTTCTTTGAAACCCCGGTACTGACTGAACTGGTTGAGCTGCTGGTCAGGTTGGGCTATCGCCCCCTGGTAACGCCATTCCAGCCTAATGGCAAAGTACTGCATGTTTATGGTTATCTGGGCCGGTTCGAGAAAATAGCGCGAACGAATGGCACTGAACTGAAACAACTGGCTGAATCCGGCGTCAGCCTGATAGGCATTGATGCTGCCGTTACTCTCACCTATCGCGATGAATATCAGGAAGTGATGGAGAATAACGCACCAGAGGTATTGCTGCTGTCTGAGTGGTTCGCCAGAGAAGCTGAGAACATTGCTGCGCTTAACCTTGGATTGGAAGGGGATTACATTCTGCTGGGGCATTGTACCGAAACCACCAACGTTCCAGCCACTCCCTCACAATGGCAGGCATTGTACAAAGCCTTCGGTCTGAAGCTGACCTACCAGCCAACAGGCTGCTGCGGTATGGCGGGCATTTACGGCCATGAAACCCGCCACCAGGACGTTTCCCGCAGGGTTTATGAACTCAGCTGGCAGGACGTAGTCGAAAAGCCTGAAAATCAGGGCAAGCTGGTTGCAACGGGGTATTCCTGCCGCAGTCAGGTCAAGCGCCTGAGTGACTCCCGAATCCTTCATCCCGTACAAATGCTGCTGCACCTGATAAAAGACAAATACTAGTCACATGTCGTATGTATGAATAGCACTGTTCTTACTGGTGCTATTCATATCAAATAATAAATGTTTTATTTGATTTACATTTTTTCAGCCTGCATGCAGTTGAATCAGCAGGCCATTCTTCTTATCCAGCGCATCAGCCAGAGAGTATTGAGCCAGTACATTAAAAAAGGCATCCATTGCCTGATTCATAATATCTTTCAGCTGACAGGCAGAACAGTCGGGGCAGGCAATTTCCTCGCACTCAACCAGTGTGATGCTGGATTCCATCACTTTAACCACTTCTCCAAGGTTAATGTCTTCCGGCTGCATGCCCAGGCGAAAACCGCCACCTTTACCCCGGAATGTCTGCAGATAACCCAGCTGCCCCAGTCTTTGTACAATTTTCATCACATGAGTGCGTGGCACCTCAAAGGCATCAGTCACTTCCTGAACTGACAACAGGCGATCTCCTGTTTCCATTGCAGAATAAACAAGAATCCGAAGAGCAAAGTCCGTGTGTTTGGTTAATCTCATGATTTGATAGGAGGTATCTATAAATGTGTGATCTTTAATATCAGAGAAACGCACATGATGCACGAATTTCAATCTGGTTTCAGAGCATTTAAGTCCTTTTTGCTATGAAAATGCAACTATTCCAGGCTGTGTAGCCATTTTCATGTTTTGGGGTGAGCTGCATTTTCCACCCATGGCTGTTTTATTGCATAGTCTATACTCGCCTGCTTTCAATCACTGATGCCGGCGTTGCCTTTAATGAAGCACACAGCCCGTTTTAACATTCGATATCTGTTACTGGTTATACTGGTTTCAATATCCGTTTTAATAACAATGGTGACTACTGCCAATGCCAACCTTGACGAAGCGTCTTTTTCATTTTTAGTTTGCAGTTTTTCGCCAGACCGTCAGGACATAAACGAAGACGAACTGACAAATTCCATACCTGTTTATCTTAATGCGGATAATCAGACTGTTCTGATGCTACAGAATAAAGAGGTGTGGAAATTTCAAAGCTTGAACACACCCCTGACTGTCCTTTGTACTATAAAGCAAAAGCAGGAAAAGAAGCCGCCAGCCGGTTTCCGGAATCAGGCTTCCCCCAAGGATAAAAAAACCTCTGATAAAGGTGGTCATAAAAAACCGCCCCCCCGGTTCGTTCTTCCTGATCAACAGCTGCCTGCTTCTCTGCCTGAAGCTCCGCCCACTCTCCTGGGCATAGGCAGCAAGAGTTCCTTATCCCGGGGATTTGAGCCATTTGCGAGACCGGCAACCTATTCTGATCAACCCGCCACTGAGCCTGTAATTGATCAGCAGAGCTACCTGACCGTATTGCCTGCAAACCAACAGGACAAGCAATGGTGGAAAAGAGTGGAGTCTGTCTTTCTGGCACTGCTGCAAGGCGGTCCCCATGTTTACAACCGGTTTTCCCAATACTGGCAGCACCTGTTGCTCCTGCCATTAAGCCAACTGAATGAATTGGCTGGTGAAATACACAATTACTCTATGCAGGTTTCCGGTGAACCCTGGTTCAGGGATACCCTGACCTCTCCGGAGGCACAAGGTTTCAGAAAAACAATGCTTGCCTTAATTCGACAGGAGCAGGAAATCAGGGAGGTTATTGAGAGAGCCCGCCAGCAGGGTATTTCAGTGGATTTACAACGCATTCTGCAAAACCTGCAAATGGTTCTGGAAGCAAACCTTTCTGACTCACTGGCCATGGTGATGAACACCACTCACCAGTCCCTGACAAGAGAGCAGAAAAAAGCCGCAGGACAATCATTTTTACGGGCAGCCATGATGGCTGTTGACGACTCTGAATATGACTCGCTTACCTCCAAAACAGTCTTAACACCGGTTGAGGCGACACTGAAACTTCAGGACTCCACCTTTTACAAGCTTGCAGCCAGTCACAACGATCACAATCTGCTGCAAATCCTACAGAACAGGCTTATGCTGCTGGAGGTCAAACTTGATGAAGAACTGTGTCGGCTCTCTATAGAGCAAGGCACAGTTGAAGCCTCAGACAATGCTGATGGGTGCGGAGGTATTGTTTTAGGTATGGTGGCGCACCCGGAAGGAGAGGATAAAAAAGAGCAGGGTAAAAGCTCCCAGAGCAATCAGCCAGCGGATACCCAACCTTCCAGCACAGGTCAGCAACCCACCGGACAGGGTCATCCTTCAGATACCGGGGCAGGAGGTCGCGGGAATAACAATGAACCCTGCCATGAACATATTGGGGCAACTTGTCCGCACCCGTATTGCAACAACGGCCCCTGCCGTTGCCATGAGTGTCTGCAGGCCGACTCAACTCAAAGCGGGGGAATACGGAAACAGCGGTTTTCAGCCGAACACCTCCGCGATAGCATTCCCGATGCTTTTCAGGCACTTCTTGCCCCCCCGATAAACCTGTCACCGGAAATCGTCATCAGGCAACTCTACCCGCAGGCACACATTATCAGAGAAACCTCCGATACAGAGTCTGTTACCGAAGAGCATCCCCCCCAGCGCTCCCGTCGCTTTAGTGTACCCGATCTGTCCATGCCAACCACCGGAACAGCAACGGCCTTGAATGCTGTTCAGGCAAGTACTGAGAATGAGTCTCGCTATACGAATCTTGAAAACAAAACCATCGAAGAAATTCTTAAAGACATCAATGAAGAAGACCGGCATGTATCCTCTGCACTGGAAGCCTCAGGCACAATGATTTTAAAGCTTCTACAGAAGGTGCAGGAAACCATCAGGCGTAACGGCAGGGTATTTCTTATTGGGGCTGGCAGCAGTGGGCGACTGGCGATAGTCAGTTCAATATCTGATCCGGAAAAGCTTGTTGCACTGATTGCCGGAGGTGACGGGGCTATTGCAACCTCTAAGGGCGGAGCGGAAGACAATTATATTTCAGCCTGGCGTGAGCTTTCTGAAGTACACAATATCAACCGGAAAGATCTGCTTATAGGGATCACAGCCTCTGGCAGAACACCCTATGCGGCAGGCGCTCTCGCTATTGCCAGAGAACAGGGGATTCCTACTGGCTCGATTGCATGCAGCAGGAATGCAAAAATATCCGGGCTGTCTGATACTCCGGTCGAAACCGATGCGGGTCCGGAATACATTACCGGCAGTACCCGCATGAAATCAGCCACTACACAGAAAATCATTTTAGATATGATCTCAAGGGTAGCCATCGACCCGGATCAGAACTTAGACGCACTCTTACAGAGATTTATCAAAGGCAGTGCTGAAATTACCAGAGCGCTCTCTGAATCTCTGCCACAGCTTAAAGCGCTGATAGAAAAGGTGGTCCCTGTCATACAAAATCAAGGGCGTCTTATTTACCTCGGAACAGAGTCACCCGGTCGGCTGGCTGTTATTGATGCCTCAGAATGCCCCCCAACCTTTGGCGTTGAACCTGAAACCGTAACCGGGCTGATTGAGGGCGGTCATGTGGCTCTCAGGCGCAGACTCACCAAAGCACAAAAAGAAAGAGCCAATGCCCTGGAAGACCTCCAGTCACAAGGCGCTTCCAGTAATGATATCGTGATCGGTGTTGGCATAGAGGGTCTTCCAGAGTACGTACAGCAGGGTTTGACCAAAGCAGAGAAAGCCGGCATAGCAACAGCTTCCATCATGGTTCAGAAGAGTAAATCTGAAAAAAGTGATCACGATGCTGTAGCGATTTTATTACCGTTTTCTGAAAACCCGGCAGAGTACGAAGTGCTGGCGGAAACTGCGATCAAGCAGGCTCTGAATATGTTGACAACTGCCACCATGATTATGAATGGAAGAATCGCTGGTAACAGTATGAAATACATGCAGGCGTCAAATGAAAAGCTGGTTGCCAGACAAGCCATTAATCTCGCCAGGATAGAAGACATTACGCGATTAGCTGCCAGAGCCCTCCTGACGATTTTCAAATCCACAGCGGCTTCGATGGAATACCTGAGGAAAATGAGGAAATCATCAAAACCTCAATAGTTTTTCCTTTTGCCAGCCTGATTCAGGCTCACAACGACCATAGCGGAAAAGAATACCGCCTGATATCTGCAACGGTTATTATGAGCCTTTACCTGACAAATACTCCTCTATGGCAAAATCGAAAACCCGCAAGGCCTACGTCTGCACCGAGTGTGGCAGCGAATCTGCAAAATGGCAGGGACAATGCCCCGACTGTAAAGCCTGGAATACTTTTAAAGAGGTTAACCTTGGCCCTGCCGCTTCGCCTTCTATTGCTGCAGCTAATAAATCAGGCTTTGCCGGTACCCTGTCGGGCCTGCAAACGCTCAGCGAAGTGGATGTTGCCGAAGCACCACGTTTTTCCAGCGGCATGTCAGAGTTTGACCGTGTTCTGGGCGGAGGCTTTGTTAAGGGCAGCGCGGTTCTGATTGGCGGTCATCCCGGCGCAGGTAAAAGTACCATTCTGCTGCAGGTGCTTTGCCATGTTGCCCAACAAATGGATGCGCTCTACGTTTCCGGCGAAGAATCATTACAACAGATCGCTGCCCGGGCCAGACGACTGGGACTGCCTACCGACCGGTTGAAAATGCTGGCTGAAACCAGTGCCGAAAATATTGTTGCGGTTGCCGAACAGCAAAAACCGGGCATTATTGTTATTGACTCGATTCAGGTCATGTTTATGAACGGTGTGGATGCGGCGCCCGGCGGCGTGGCCCAGGTAAAGGAGTCTGCGGCCTTTCTCACCCGTTTCGCCAAACAGACCGGAACCGTGCTGCTGATTGTCGGGCATGTTACCAAAGACAACTCTCTGGCGGGACCAATGACACTGTCGCATATCATTGATACCCAGTTAATGCTGGGCAATACCGACGACTCCCGTTTCCGCATTATGCGCGCCACCAAAAACCGTTTTGGTCAGGTCAATGAGCTGGGTATTTTTGCCATGACGGAAACCGGTATGAAGGAAGTCAAAAACCCTTCTGCCATCTTCCTGTCCCGAACCCCTGAACCCACTTCCGGCAGTATTATCAGCGTACTCTGGGAAGGTACCCGCCCGCTTCTGGTTGAAATTCAGGCACTGGTGGTTGAATCCCAGCTGGGCAACCCTCGTCGTGTCACCGTCGGTCTGGACCAAAATCGTCTGGCCATGCTGCTGGCAATCCTTACCCGACACGGCGGCATTTTCACCAGTGACCAGGATGTGTTTATCAACGTTGTTGGAGGCGTTAAGGTCAGTGAAACCTCTGCCGACCTTGCCAGCCTGCTGGCAGTGGTTTCCAGCCTGCGTGACACGCCGCTGCAACAGGATCTGATCGCCTTTGGAGAAGTGGGTCTGGCCGGAGAGATCCGTCCGGTTGCCAATGGTCAGGAACGACTGGCAGAAGCAGCCAAGCACGGCTTTAAACGGGCAATTGTTCCGGTTGCGAATAAGCCCAGAAAGCCCATTGAGGGATTTGAAGTGGTGGGTGTCAGTAAACTGTCCGAAGCTCTGGAGGCGATTTAAAGTCGCCGCTGGCCTTTATGGGGTATCGTATTCCCATGCCCCATAAAACGTTCCCATATCATCTTTGCTCTGTACACTGTGTTGATCATACCTGATCCAGTACTCCCAGAAGGCTGAATCTTTACTACCGTTGACGACAATGACCTTTCCCCTCTCGCAATGACTGGGGTTAATATCAGCCCAGTTTAGATAAGTGAACACTTTCTTGTTCGTTTTCGTGTCCCCCCCCGTGCATTGCGATACAAACTGATCATCTGTTTTTGATGACCCCAGAATGGTATACCCCTTTCTATCCAGCCGGTAAGGCCAGACATCGTGCCATTCCAGCTGCCCCGAAGTGATATCCCATACGGGAAGGAAAGCGATAACCCGATCCTGATTCCCAAGCTTAATATCTCTTCCTCTGACAACAACAAAGTTTTCAGCCCGGGAACGTTTTGCAAGCAGCTTGCTGACCGCTTTTCGACTGCATTCTTCCTGCCACTTTCCATCAGGCATGAAGCCACAATAGTCGACTATGCCGCTGACTATTTCTCTGAATAAACCTGCCTGGCCACCGGCTATCCAGGCAGATCTGATCCCCTTTATCATCTGCAACCACTGCTCTTCTGTGATTTGACCCAGCAGATGATGTCCCGAATGCACCATTAAAAGACGGCGACCCTGTAGTTTTTCTTTTTTTCTCTCAGCCTTCGAAAGAGCCTTTTGGTTCACAGGGCCCATACTTCCCTGCTTGAGACTGACCGAAAAAATACGATAGTCCACAACCCTGTGTTCCTCAGATAATTCATCCAGCACCTGCAGGATGTCGCGGTTCAATCCGTCGTCATTGTCCAGGCTTGCACAAAGATGCCTGATATAGCGATGACTGAATTTTTCACAATCAACAGGAGCCTGTCCCCAGAAACCTCTCATTTTATAACCGAAATAACCTGCGGCAACAGCTATCAGGCCTTTGTACCAATGATTGTCACGAGCATCCTGGATTTGCTGTTTCCTGCCTTTAAGGTCAGGTTTTGTATTGACACCCGTTTTTTTATGTTGTTCTTCGGCACTTTTCTCAAGATCACCGGGTGCGGTAATAAGACTGCCATCCACATTGTGAGGTTGAGAATTTTCATTATTATACTTTTTTAAAATCAGATTTTCTCTGCCAATATCTTTTATGTTTTTTTCCAACACTCCAATTTTATTATTTAATTCCTTTTTCTTTGCTCTTAAAAGCTGTTGCTCACCCTCCATTTTTTTTATCCTGCCTTTAAGCCCTGAAACTACAGTATCCATTGATCTTTGATTAAGTTCCTTTTTTAAAGAGCTTATCTTTTTTTTCTGCTTTTCATTTTCTTCCACACCCGTCTGAATAAGCTGCTTTGACTCTTTCACTGCTTCAGTCAGCTGTTTGTTTTCAGAAGACAGGCTTATATGTTCTGACTCCTTCGCTGCCAGAACTTCTTCTAACTCCGATACCTTATCACCCAGACGTTCATTTTCTGAAGACAAGCTTGCATGTTCTGAATCTTTCTCTATAAGAACTTTTTCTAACGTCGACACCTTATCACTCAGGCGTTTATTTTCTGGGGGCAGACTTGCAAGTTCCGAATCCTTCGCTAAAAGTGTTTCTTCTAACGCCGATATTTCATCATCCAAACGTTTATTTTCAGAAGACAGGCTTGCATATTCTAAATCCTTTATTGAAAGATCCTGTCCTAATCTCGATACTTCACCACCCAGATGTTTATTCCTAGAAGACAGGACTGCTCTTTCTTCTGCACCTGCACGCATATGCTGCGCCATGTTATGCATTTCACCATTCAGGCGTTGATATTCAGTAAGCAGTCTGCCATATTCAGAACCTCTAATTAAAAGCAATTGTTTTAACCTGGATACCTCATTACCCAAAAATTTTTTTTCAGAAGACAGGACGGCTCTTTCTTCCACACCTGCATGAACATGCCGTACTGATTCAAACATTTCGTTAATCAGACGTTGATTTTCAGCAAGCAGTTTGACCTGTTCCGAATCCTTTATTAAAATATTTTTTTCTAAGTTAGACACTTCACCCTTCAGATATTCATTATTAGCAGACAGTGTTTGAACACTCAGATTCAACTCCAACATTTCACTACTCAGACACTTATTATCAGAAAACAACCTGTCTATTTTTTTTGTTTTTTCTCCAATTTCTTCAAGCAGCTTTGACTCATTATCATCCATGACTTTATTCTTAGCAGATAAGCTTTTTATTTTATTATCTTTGTTGTTTATTTCTCTCATTAGCTTGAGGCTTTTTTCATCACTCTTCTTTTGTAGTATCTTAAGACTGGACTTTTTTTCTTCTTCAGTTTTAGATATACGCCCGGACAAATACTCAACATTTTCAAGTGCTTTTTTTAACTCTACCTTTGTTCCATAAAACTGACTGTACAGTGATTTAATTTGTTTTTCCTGACTATCTACTTCCTTAGTCAGTTCGGCATTCTGAACTTGCAGCTTTATACTTTCCAAACGACTTCTGAATACAATATTTTCAGGAAAAACTTTATTAAGCAAAAGAATACGACCCCAGTGCTTACCCTCCTTTCGTATGGTATTGGTACCACGCTTCCGAGCTTCAAAGCATAACCCTCTGTTAACACACTCACTAATCACTTCTGCCTCTGTAGTAAAAGATGGCACCCTTTCAGAATTAACCATAGCTACATCCAGGTTCGGAAGATAATCATTGAATTTTCCCCATCCACCAACCCCTTTAAAATAAAAAGCACTATGCATATAAGGTGCATTCTCATTATTTTTCTCGGGAAAGGTAAATAACAAATTTTCTTGTTTAAAATTTGAAATTTCAAACCCAGAACCTTCAAGTTTTTCTTCCATATATTTTTTAAAAATATCAACATGGTCAAATAGCCACGCTAAGAAAACATCAATATCATTTGTAACAGGCAGGTTCCCCTCATGCAGAGATCCTTGATGGAGGGGATTTTTGAGGAAAAACAGTCTTGCTAACCATCCACCATAAAAACGACGTTCTATTTTTTTTTCGGTACAGAAGCTTGCGATAATCCATTCCAGATCATTTTGCAATTTTCTAATTACAAAGGCAAATTCCCTGAACTCATAAAATCTTTTCAGAATTGTGTTGAACATTGCCTGAGTCATTTTTACGGTATACTCTTCACTCATGCCGGTCTCATTAGAAGAAGCAGACTGGCCGGCAAAGAGGGAAGGATTGATATAACGAGCAAGGCGCCTGCTTACCACCATTGGCCATTGGTCACTGGTCACTCCCTCAACAGGCAAAATCTGAAGCATACCTGCACTGCTTAACGTATAAACTAAGTCTTCGACATTCTGCAATGTCACAGCAAGTGAAGCTTGTCCATTAATCCCGCTATTGTAATAAAAAGACCCTGTTGCCCGCCGCAGAAGACTCTTTGGAGCGGTCATGTAATCCGGTAACTTAGTATCAGCGGGAAATGGAGGCTTCTCATCATCTCTATCTTCTTTTTTTCTCCAGGGTGTTCCAGCAGCCTTTTTATCTGCCATGCTGGACGTATGTTTCGTACTTTGCCTGATGATTGGTCTGTCTCCAGATCCGGAAGACGCCCCCCCTGATCTGGGTGCCTTTCTTATATGTGACTCCGGGACATTATCGGGGAAATAAATCGGCTTACCCTTCCAGTCAGGGCAATACAGATAGCCAGAATTAATTGCTGGAATAATTGCGTTCTTTATATCTGAGCCGGCCTCTGGATGCCTTATGGAAAGTGCTTTGGAAAGTACTTTAAACACCGGTTCGGACGCTAAAAAAGAAGACTGGTACCATCCTATAAACAGCCTGTTAAACTCTGCGATCGCCATAGCAGTGTTTGCCGCCAGCAGTCGCTGACTCAACCACTGAGGAACCGTCAGCTCTATCGGCACCCCCGATTCTTCAGATTTCATCGAACCGGCTAACTGAATGGTTAAATCGGTTGTTGTACTTCCTTCTTCAGGTTCGCTCCAGGCAATTTGCCAGTAGCGTTCAATATTCATCCCGTCAAATCGCTTTATCCAGTAGATACCACTGTCACTACCCACTTCGTAGGTGTTGGTTGAATTGTCACGGTCTGGAAGAGTGATTGAGAATGTTATTCCCGATGCATCCTGCTGCAAAACTTCCAGTTCTGCTCTCCAGTCATGACTCCTTACCGTTGACTGGCCCGGTGATAAGTGCTGCGCCATCTCAGTAACATAAGCTACCAGACTGTGCAGAGTGCCAAAATTTTCCCGCTGTAACTGATAGTGTGCTTCGACCTCTATCTGTGTCTGATAACCAAGCACCGGATTGGTTGTACAGGCTTCAGAAGTGGCACTGGGTATCGCGGCAGTCTTCCATTCGGGATCAGAAAGCAGAAGCCCGGAAAACAAAAGTCCAGAAACCCATTGTTGAAACCTGTCGCATAGATGGAAGAAAAGCACAATACTGGAAATCAGGCTATAAGCCCGAAAATCAGAATAGACTGTCTGTTTTCGGGGCAAGCAGGCGTTCTTATAAAAGCTGTCTGGCAACAGGAGCGCAAAAGACACCGCCAGTTGGAGAACTGCTGCCGACTCCAGACTCTTAAGATCCAGCGGAACCTTTATTGAAACACCCGGAACAGAGAACTCTGCATGATAGAGCGCAGCATCCTCTGACGTTGTAGCAGCGAAAAGACGAGCGGAGTGTATGCCGGACACCAGCAAAAACAGAAAGAGCAGTTGTAAGAAAAGCGTACCTGTTTTTATTCTAAGCAGCATCTGCCCTACACCCTTTTTAAGGCTCCCAGTATAGACCTCAAATCAAGGCTTTCTCCTCTGAATTGTCTGCCAATACCTGATGGCACACGGTATACTTCGGCTCCATTGAGGATCAGACAGGAGGCCATCATGCTCAAAGGTCTATACGGTGTTACCGACAGCCATCTGCTACCCGACGACAACAGCCTGCTGCACGCAGCAGAACAGGCTTTGCATGGTGGTATGAAGGTTCTGCAATATCGCGATAAAAGCGACGACCAGGGAAAACGTCTGCGTCAGGCCGGAGCCCTGAAAGTACTCTGCCACCAGCATCAGGCGATCCTGATTATTAATGACGACGTAGAACTGGCAGCGGCCGTTGAAGCCGATGGCGTACACGTCGGCCAGAGTGATGCGTCCGTTGCCGAAGCCAGAAGCCGTCTGGGCGATTACGCCATTATCGGTGTCAGTTGTGGAGGCTCTATAGAGCTGGCACAAAAAGCCGTTGACGCAGGTGCCAACTACATCGCCTTTGGCAAATTTTTCGACTCCAGAACCAAACCGGATGCCAAAACCGCCAGTCTCTCAGTGCTGCCAGAAGCCAAACAGCGTTTTGAAGTACCTGTGGTAGCTATTGGCGGCATTACCGTAGATAATGCTTCCCAAATAATAGAGGCAGGCGCGGACATGGTCGCTGTTGTAAACAACCTGTTTGCGGCATCCGACATCCAGCTCCGGGCTCGTGAACTGAGTGGATTTTACCAATAAGGAAAACATTCATGGCTCGATCCGACAACCGTTCCAACGCTTTGTTCAGTGAAGCGCAGCAAGTCATTCCCGGTGGAGTAAATTCACCCGTTCGCGCGTTTAAAGGCGTTGGTGGCAAACCCGTTTTCTTCCAGAGCGCCCTCGGAGCCCATGTAAAGGACGTTGACGGCAATGAGCTTATTGATTATGTCGGTTCATGGGGGCCAATGATTCTCGGCCATAACCATCCGGATGTGGTGGCTGCTGTGCGAGAACAGGCATTGCAGGGGCTGAGTTTTGGTGCGCCTACTGCGCTGGAAACCGAACTGGCCCTGAAGGTGCGCCAGCTGTTCCCGTCTATGGAGCTGCTGCGAATGGTGAACTCTGGTACCGAAGCCACCATGAGTGCCATTCGTCTGGCTCGCGGCTTTACCGGCCGGGATCGCATCATCAAGTTTGAAGGCTGCTACCACGGTCATTCCGACTCTCTGCTGGTTAAAGCCGGTTCCGGCGCCCTGACCCTGGGCGTACCCAGTTCTCCCGGTGTTCCTGAAGCACTGGCAGAAAACACCATAACCCTGACCTTTAATGACCTGGATTCTGTCGAGGAAACCTTCAGTGAAGTGGGTTCTGAAATCGCCTGTATTATCGTTGAGCCTGTCGCTGGCAATATGAACTGCATTCCTCCGGTTCCGGGCTTCCTGCAGGGGTTACGTCGAATCTGTGACGAACACGGAGCCCTGTTGATTTTTGACGAAGTGATGACCGGCTTCCGGGTAGCCCTCGGGGGCGCTCAGGCGTATTACGACATCAAACCTGATTTAACCACTCTCGGCAAGATCATCGGTGGCGGACTGCCTGTGGGTGCCTTTGGAGGTCGCCGGGATGTCATGAAGCACCTTGCGCCACTGGGGCCGGTTTATCAGGCAGGCACCTTGTCAGGTAATCCACTGGCCATGGCGGCAGGTCTGGCAACGCTGAACAATATTGTTCAGCCGGGCTTTCATGACGACCTGACCGACAAGGCAGAACAACTGCTGAAAGGGTTCAGGCATCAGGCGGACCTGGCAGGAATTCCTTTGCGAACCGTTCAGGTGGGGGCCATGTTTGGCCTGTTCTTTACCGAACAGGAAACGGTGGAACGATTCGATCAGGTGATGGCCTGTGACAGCGAACTGTATGGACGCTTCTTCCATGCCATGCTGGACGAAGGGGTTTATCTGGCTCCTTCTGCCTTTGAAGCCGGTTTCATTTCTGCCGCCCACTGTGATCAGGAAATAGAACAGACCGTTGCTGCCGCTGGCCGGGCTTTTCAATCTTTATTAAACCCTTGAATTACTCTTTATCACCGGGCGTAATGACTAATTGTTCACTGAGTACTCGTTCATTGAAAGATAGCTCTTCGCTCATGGCTGTTTATGATTTCTCTTGCTATGTCTGATGCGGTGCTGGCTTTTGCCAGCGCCTTTCCTGTTTTCCTTTTATCCCAGCAAAAGGACTTTGACCCGGCGCACAAGCTGCCTGCCAAAGCCGCTTTGTTTGGCTTTCTGCTGATGGCAATCGGAGCCGGGCTAGGGGTACTAAAGTACGGTTTTTCCTCTGTCTGGGCAGGGCCTTACTGGATGTTCAACAATATTGCCACCTTTATGTCCCCTCCCCTGGTCACTATTGCCATGGTGCAGATTCTGATGGCAAAGTTCTGGAGTGCCGCAGCCTGGGGAAGAACGATTCTGGCGATCTGCCTGCTGTTCGAAGTGTCGCGCTGGTATGGGGTGGAAACGGTTTACCGGGATCTGCAACTGACACTGTGCATAGTCGCAGGTCTGGTGATGGTCACCCGTTCCTACATGAGCGCAGGTACCAAAGTCCTGATTATGGTGTCCTTTGCCAGTTTCTTTGTCGGTGGCATGCTGATTGGCAATGAAGGCACCATTGCGGGCTATCTGCGCCTGAACCTGTTTCGTTACTTTATCGCCCTTGGCAACCTGATGCTCGGTACCGGGCTTTACTTTCTGCTCCGCCAGAAAAAGCCAGAAAAGCTCTGAATCTGTCTATTGCTCGCAGCCTATACTTGGCGTATTCATTAATACTTTTGCAGGGAAGCAATTGTGAGCAATTCATCCGTAGGAGCCTCTTCCCAGAATGTTCCGGCGCATTTAAGCAACGCCCCCCAACCTGCTAACCCGGAAAAAACTGAAGGCACAGCCTTTGGCAGAAAGACCAGCAGGACAAACAATAAAGAAAGAAAGCTTAAAGGATTAAAAAACAAGCGCGCTGCAAGAAGCCAATCCAGAAAATTATCGAACTATAACGTCAGCAAAAGCCAGCCCAGGCCTCAGGTAAACCTGACACAGGTACACGCCCAGCCCGGTCTGAATATATGGACTAACAACCCCAAAGCAATCACCGTTACACCTTATCAGGGGCCTCCTATCAACCTTCAGAACCTGGGAAAAATGGGTAACGTCGTTGTTTTACCTCCGGGAAACTGGCAAATCAGTTCTTCAGGGCAGGTCACCCCCTTTGTATTACCCTTTCCCAGCCCTCTTGGGCAAAACCCACCCGGGCAGATGGTTCAGCAGTTTACCGGGCACCCCCGGACACCAACACAGGCAAAAACAGCAGCTCCCGTTGCTTCAGCCTATAAAAATCACGGTCTGAGAAAGTTGATCAATCAGTCCCGGGTGTCTGAACGTTTCCATGATGTTCAGCAAAGCTCAGACAAGCTCAGACAAAAAGCCGCCAGCGTTATCGACGCCTTCCAGAAAGGCACCAGCCGTCACAGTCAGGCCAGTGCCAGCCTGAAATCAAAACATCTGGTCCAGATCGCGTCAGTGCTGGACCAGCATAAAAGTGAACAGGCGAAGTCCATGCCAACCACCGCAGAGGACATCAAAGCCCGGGCTCAAAGCCAGATTGACAGTCTGGAAGAGGGTATGCAGGTGATTGCAGAAATATCCAATTCCGGTCGGGCGTATTACTCACAGGAAGATTTTTCAGCCCTGCAAACCTTAAGCAGGGAGATGGATGCCGAGAGAGCGTTGCTGGTTCAGGTCATGGATGATCCAAAAAGCGCTTTGACAGAGGGCAAACTCAGCTGGGGAGAAGTCACTGAACTGAAACGTCTGGGCTATCCACTAAACCCTGATCTGGCCAGCGAGTTCAGCACTCTGACCGACGCTGATCTGTTGAAACCGGCAGAACCCTTTGGCGCAGGCAAACATCACAGTGTGCAAAAACTGACATTTCCCGGTGTCAGTGATAACGACCCGCCCAGAGACTACCTCTTTAAAGCCGATGACGCCAAAGACAACAGCCGATATGAGCATGTGGTAGGAAAGGATAAATACCTGGATAAATCCCGCCCCCGTTTTGCAGGCCGAAACCTTGCCGCACAAAAGTTGCAGGATGCTCTTGACCTGAGGCTGTTACCCGCCATGACCCTGACGACCCATAACGGTAAAATGGGTTTGATGATGACAAAGGCACAGGGGGTTCAGCCATTCAATAATGAAACCGGGAAGCCGGAAAATATTGCCTACGATTCCCTCGAAAAGCCTACCGTTTCAGCCAACCTCCAGAAAAACCTGACCGATGCCCAATGGCTGGATTGCCTGACTGGTCAGCAGGACCGTCACAGCAGCAACCTGTTTATTGACCCGGATACCGGTGGTGTGACATTGATTGACAATGATCAGGCATTTTATCCGGGACTGCGTGAAGTCACCGACCCTGAACCTGACCGAAAAATTGGTGACTGGCCCCTGCCCTGGCCGGGCAAGCCGGAACTGATTGGCCGGGAAACCTTTGAGAAACTGGAAGCGCTTGATGAAGGCCGTATCAGGCAGGATCTGGAGCCACTTCTGGATAAAAAAGAGATTGAATCTACCCTGTTTCGCCTGAATGACCTGAAACAACATGCCCAAAAACTGGCTGACGAAGGTAAAGTGGTGGACGACTGGTTAACCTGGAGAAGCCCGACAACAGAAGATGGCAAAGGGGGGCAGCGTGTTGCCGACTTCCTGCATTCAACCGGAAAGCCACAGTCGTATTTTAATGCACTGTCGCAACAGGCCGAACAGCTTTACACCCGACCTGATCCACAATTCACACGATCCGTATAGGTAGGCATCATGAATTCCAACAAAGCGCTGCAACCACTTAATCAGGCAAGACAGACGATGCTCGAAGCAGGATTACCCATTCCTCCTGTACCCAGAAACCTGTCTGACCAGTTGCAGTGTCCGGACGATGCCCGGTATTTTACCACCCGTGACAATATCCCCGGCCCATGGAACCTGAGCTGGTTTCTTAATGAGGTTGAACAGAAGACACCTGATCATTATCTGGTCTTTGGTATCGATGGTTATGGTGTGGAGTCAGCTGCTACGCATTACTATCTGGTTGAAAATGATTTTGCCATTTTCCACCAGAGCAATCTGCCAACACCTTCTCACCCTGGCCTGGAAGCGGACCTGGCTGATCAGTACGAACTGATCGCCATCATGGCAGTTGCCGCTTCGGAAGCCAGGGAGAAAGGCAAACTGCCTGAAAACAGCCGCATCGTTGTGGTTCGTCCGGCAGGAATGCCCTCTTCGTGGGGAATCCAGCCAGCACCTGGTCAGCCTGTCCAGTGGCAGGAAACCAGTAATGCCCTGCTTGATGTGTGTGACTGGCTAAAGGCGTCCGTGGAAGAATGATCTCCCTGACAAGTTAACTCTGACCGGTTAACTCTGACCGGTTAAAAGTCATTTGGAATTCAGAGGTGGCATTGGAAAGGAACGTACATTGCCACTTTTAGCTTCAGTGACTTTGGCCGTCCCTTCTTTTTCTACTTCATCGATTCGAATAATCGATGTCAGCGGAATATAACTGCGTTTTACACCTTCAAAGGTGTTCTTCAGTTTCTCTTCGCTGGGATCAACCAGCAGCTGGCTGCGTTCACCAAAAGCAAACTCTTCTACTTCAATAAAGCCCCAGAGTTCACTCTGAAATATCTGGCGGGCATACACTTCAAAGACTTCGCCTTCGTTTTGAAAAATAACTCGAAAGACCTGTGTTTTCGACATTGATGATTAAAACCTTTTTGATCGCTTCCACCGGTTTGCCTGCTTTCGGCAAGGGTGACTGAATAACGCGGCAAGCATAACACACTCATCTTCCGGTTTGATCTGTGGAAAACAGCGGCCTGATACAGTTTTGATACATCTTGGTAGCTGACCGACAAACTCTGTCTGTACCTGCTGTTTATAATGGCGTCAGAAATGAATACCGCAATGTTTCACCTCAGGCTTTAGCCCCATGACCCTTATAAAGACCAGCCTCATAGTATTAGCCAGCCTTTCACTCATACCCGGTGCTTTTGCCAGTGGCGGCGGTCAGGGAGGGGGACGGGAAAATAATGCCCATAGCGGGGTAAATCGAGTGGTGGTTGACGTTCAAACCGTTCAGGCACAAACCTGGCAGGAGCAGCTGACTGCGCTGGGCAGCGTTTATGCACGAAACCAGATCACCCTGACCAGTCAGGTGGCGGGTTCCATTAACAAAATCAATTTCACTGACAGTCAGACGGTCCCGGCGGGTTATCCCCTGATTGAAATTGACAGCCGTTTTGAACAGGCGAAACTGCACGAAGCCAAAGCTAAACTTTCAGATGATCAGCGTCGCTTAAATGAGATGCAATTGCTGGAAGCTAAAAAAGCAGTGTCTCTCTCAGAACTTCAGGCTCAGGAGGCACTGGTGGAGCAATCCAGCGCAGCGGTTGACGCTGCCGAGACCACTCTGTCTTTTTATACACTGGAAGCACCTTTTGGCGGCGTTTTAGGTTTAAGCGACCTCAGCCCGGGTCAGTACGTGAGAGCAGGAGACAGTCTGGTCACTTTAACAAATCTGGAGTACCTGTACGTTGACCTGAATTTTCCTGACAAATACCTCAGTCAGATCGACAAAGGTATGACCGTAGACCTTCAATTTGAAGCCTGGCCTGACCTCCACTTTTCAGCAACAGTTTCCAGCCTTGACCCTGTCGTCAACATTCAAAGCCGTAATTTTAAAGTTCGTACAGAACTGGATAACTCTGAGGGCCTGCTTCGCCCCGGTCTGCTGGCGCAGGCTTCTCTTTCATTAGCCCCGGAAAGTGTAATCACCATCCCTACCAGCAGCATCTTTTACCGGGGAGCCCAGGCTTTCGTTTATCTTGTCGTTAACAACAAAGCGATTGAACAGGCCGTCAACACACTGCAGGTTGTGGGCGATAAAACCTACATCAGCTCAGGGCTGACAGCGGGTGATGAAATTATTACGGCAGGCATCAGCAAAGTCAGTAACGGCATCATTGTGACGCCCTCCTCTGCTATGAACAAAAACCATCAACAGTTTGCCCAACAAAATGGTGCATCCATCCAGAACAGTGAGGTTCTGACTCAATGATTTTATCAGACCTTGCCATTAAGCGACCGGTTGTCGCCTGCGTTATTAATCTGCTATTGATTGTCTTCGGCATACTGGCTTTTAACAGCCTGCCCCTGCGTGAATACCCGGACGTTTCCGCACCCGTTGTTTCTGTCGCCGCCGACTACGATGGAGCCTCGGCAGACATTATGGAATCACGGGTTGCCAAGGTTATCGAAGACCAGCTGTCCGGTATCCGTGGTGTAAGATCAATAGATTCCATGAGTTCCGATGGACGCACCCGAATCAGTATTGAATTTGAAAATGACCGGGACATTGAAGCGGCTGCCAACGACGTGCGCGATGCCGTCTCCAGAGCCAAACGACGGTTGCCAGAGAATATGGACGAACCGACGGTATCAAAAAGCGACTCCGACGGCGATGGCGTTATCAGCTTTACAGTGTCATCAGACCGCATGTCGCCGGTTGACCTGAGTGATTACATTAACCGTCAGTTGCTTGATCCCCTGAGCCTGATTGATGGTGTCAGCTCCGTTGAGTTATGGGGTTATAACAAGCTGGCATTACTGGTAAAGCTGGACCCGGTTGCCATGGCCAGTCGCAATGTGACCGTAACCGATATTGAAAAAGCGCTACGGACAGAAAACCTGGAAGCCGCGGCAGGCAGTCTGACCGACCCTGCCCGGAATTACACTTTGCGGTTACAGCGCAGCTATCAGACCGTTGCCGACTACCAGAACCTGGTTATTCGCAGAAACAGCGATGGCTCCATGCTCTATCTGTCCGATATTGCCAGGGTAGAAACAGGCTCTGAAAACGAAGACCAGACATTCCGGTTGAATAACCGCAGCATGGTCATGCTCGAATTTCTGAAACAGTCCGAAGCCAATACGCTGAACGTGGTTGAAGCAGTTAAGGAGGAAGTTGAACGACTGAAGCCGTTTTTGCCAGAGGGCATGGAAATGAAACCACTGTCTGACAGCTCTGTCTTTATTAAAAGCGCTATCAGCGAAGTGTATACGACCCTGGGCATTACCTCGGTGCTGGTTATTCTGGTGATCTACATTTTCCTCGGAAGCACCCGGGCCACCCTGATTCCTGCGGTCAGTGTGCCGATCTCACTGATTGCCACATTTGCTGTGCTGCTGTTGTTCGATTACTCCATCAACCTGATCACCCTGCTGGCGCTGGTTCTGTCGGTTGGCCTGCTGGTTGATGACTCAATTGTTGTACTGGAAAACATCCACAGTCGTATAGAAAAAGGAGAGTCTCCCATAGTGGCTGCATACCGGGGTACCCGGGAAGTCGGTATGGCAGTGGTCGCTACCACCATGGTGCTGGTCGCGGTATTTATGCCAATTACCCTGTTGACCGGTACAGCGGGCATGCTGTTCAAGGAATACGCTGTCACTCTGGCAGCCAGTGTATTCCTTTCCAGTATCGTTGCCCTGACTATGGGGCCGGTACTGGGCAGTCGTGTCCTGAAACTGAATGTTCAGCAGGGGCCTTTCACCCGCTTTGTTGAAAGGCAGTTTAACCGTCTTGAAAACGGCTACCGTCGGTTATTGAACTTCACCCTGAAACATAACTGGATTGCGGTTGTAGCTGTTATTTTAAGCCTTGGCTTTATGAGTTATACCTACCAGCAACTGCCGCAGTCGTTTGTTTCCAGAGAAGATCAGGGGCGTCTGTTTGTACGCCTGACAGCTTCCGAAGGTGCCAGTTATCATGCCCTTGAGCCTTTGATTGATGAAGTCGAACAGCGCATGGAGCCCCTCACCAACCCTGATGGACCCATTCAGTCCATGGGGATTCGGGCTCCGGCACGAAATCAGAACGAGATGTTTCTGATCATCGACCTGAAACCCTGGGATGAACGGGATGTAACGGTGTTTGATGTCGGCAACCAGATACGCCGCCTTCTACAGCCTGTCGCAGAGCTGAGGGTTTCCCCGATTGTGCCATCCAGCTTTGGTACCCGCGCTCGTCAGCCGGTTCAGGTGGTGATTGGTGGTGGTTCCTACGAGATTGTGCAGGAGTGGGTTGAGCTGCTGAAAGAAAAAGCCTCAGAAAATCCGGGACTCCGGGAACTGGAAACGGATTACAACGAAACCACTCCCCGTATGAACGTTACCATCAACCAGGCTTACGCCCATGAACTTGGGATTCCGGTTTCCGATGTTTCAGCCGCCCTGGAAACCGTGCTGGCTGGCAGAAACATCACCACCTTTATTCAGAACGGTGAAGAATACGACGTCAACGTTCGGGCGCCAAAGGATGATTTTAACGCCATATCCGACCTTGCCCGTATACATCTGCGCTCTGCCAGTGGCGAACTGGTGCGCCTCGACACGCTGATTGACGTCACTATCGAGGGGCAGCCCCGGCAGCTCAACCACTACAACCGTCGCAAGAGTATTACGCTGTCTGCCGACCTGGTAGGCGATTATTCTCTGGGCGAAGCGCTGGCTTATATCGAACAGCTGGTGATTGATGAACTGCCCGATGAAGCCACAATCGACTATAAAGGCGAGTCGATGGAATATAAGCGTTCCAGCAGCTCCATGACCATGACGTTTATCCTGGCTCTCGTGGTCGTTTATCTGGTGCTGGCGGCACAGTTTGAGAGCTTTGTGCACCCCATGGTGATCATGATGACCGTGCCACTGGCACTCACCGGGGCCATGGGCGGCATGTTGTGGGCTGGCCTGTCACTGGACATCTATACCCAGATCTCGCTGATCATGCTGATCGGGCTTGCCACTAAAAACGGCATCCTGATTGTCGAATTCATTAACCAGCTGCGCGACCGGAAGGTGGCTTTTGAAGACGCGATCATTCAGGGTTCTGTTGCCCGTCTGCGCCCGATTCTGATGACCGCCATTACCACGCTGGCTGGCTCGGTTCCGCTGATACTGGCCAGTGGCGCCGGTTATGAGTCCCGTACATCCATCGGTATTGTGATTTTCAGCGGCGTACTGGTTGCCACCTTTATGACCCTGTTTGTCGCACCGGGACTGTATCGTCTGGTAGCTGCCAGAACCGGTTCTCCCAAGGATATGGAACATAAACTGGAAGCGGCTCTGGAGAACTGCCCTGCCCATTAATCCTGACTTTACGTAACCGGATATACCGGGACAGCCACAACAATACAAGGCCGAGCGTGTTGTGGCTGTCCCGGCATCCGGGGGCGTAATGCTGCCCTGCCTTCTTATCAGTCACAGCCTGTATATCAGAGTGTATTTACTGCACCCAAGATCAGAAATATTGCTCACTACCCTCCCCGTCAGCCAAAGGCTATAATGTGCCGTTTTTGAACAGATAGTAGACAGCCTTCAGGGCTTGGCTATCTTTATCAGGCTGCCCTTCGCCGGAAGGTGAAAACAGCCACGAACCAGCAGACAGGAATCCGGTTTTGTCGTCTGAAATGACCAAAAAGCTATACATCAAGACCCACGGTTGCCAGATGAACGAGTACGACTCTGCCCGTATGGCAGACCTGCTCGGAGAAACCCATACTCTGGAACTGACCGACAACCCAGAAGAAGCCGACGTACTGCTGGTCAACACCTGTTCCGTCCGTGAAAAGGCGCAGGAAAAATTGTTCCACCAGCTCGGCCGCTGGAAACACCTGAAAGAAAAGAACCCTGATCTGGTGATTGGCGTTGGTGGCTGTGTTGCCAGTCAGGAAGGCGAGGAAATCCGCAAGCGGGCGCACTACGTTGATGTGGTGTTTGGCCCACAGACCCTGCATCGCCTGCCGGAAATGATTGATGCCACCAAACAGGACCATATCCCGGTTGTGGACGTCACTTTTCCTGAAATCGAGAAGTTTGACCGCCTGCCCGAGCCAAGCGTTGACGGCCCTACAGCCTTTGTTTCCATCATGGAAGGCTGCAGCAAATACTGCACCTACTGCATTGTGCCATACACCCGGGGGCCGGAAGTCAGCCGACCAATGGATGACGTACTGGCGGAATGTGTCGGTCTGGCAGAGAAAGGGGTGCGAGAGATCAACCTTCTGGGTCAGAACGTTAACGCCTACCGTGGTGAAAAAGACGATGGTTCTATTTGCGATCTGGCAGAGCTGATCACCATCGTTGCCGCCATCGACGGCATCGACCGTATCCGTTTTACCACTTCTCACCCGCTGGAGTTCTCCGACAGCCTGATCGACGTTTATGGCGAAGTGCCAGAACTGGTCAGTCACCTGCACCTGCCGGTTCAGAGCGGTTCCAACCGTATCCTGAAGCTGATGGAGCGCGAGCACGAAACCAGCATCTATCTGGACAAGGTTCGCCGTATTCGTGAGCATCGCCCGAGCATGAGCATGTCGTCCGACTTTATTGTTGGCTTCCCGGGTGAAACCGATGAAGACTTCCAGGACACCATGGACCTGATTGCCGAAGTGGGCTTCGACGCTTCCTTCAGCTTTATCTACAGCAAGCGTCCGGGTACTCCGGCGTCGGATATGCCAGACGACGTAACGGCAGAAACCAAAAAGCAGCGCCTGCATATTCTGCAGGATCGTCTGAACCAGCAAACCATGCAGATCAGCCGCCGGATGGTGGGTTCTACCCAGAAAATTCTGGTAACCGGTTACTCCAAAAAAGATCCGGGCGAACTGATGGGGCGCACCGAGTGCAACCGTATTGTTAACTTCAAGTTTGACGACCCACGCCTGATCGGGCATTTTGCCAACGTTGAAGTAACCGATGCCTTTGCTCACTCCATGCGTGGCAGGATTGTCAGCTCCGAGTTGGATTAATACACCAGCCAAAAAATTCGACTTGTAGGTTGGGTGTCGCTACGCTCGACCCAACCTACGCCAAATTAAGTCTGACTATTCGCAGCTACCCCGGCCCCTTCTAAAATCTGTATAAAAATCCTGTAAAATAGAGTCAATATCCCGGTTATGATCTACCCAACCTTCAGACCGCGGTATATGCTTAACCCTAATAATCGCAGTAAGAGCTGAATCCCCGACTTGAACGCCAAAACTCAAAACACTTCCAACACTCTGGCAGAAAGCCACTGTCAGTTTATCCTTGAACCCGATGACAGCCAGCGCTTTGCCGAGCTTTGCGGTCAGTTCAACCAGAACCTGAAACAGATCGAACAACGCCTTCACGTTAAAGTTCGCAACCGTGGTAACAAGTTTTCCGTGTCAGGTCGTGCAGACTCGATCAAGGCAGCCCAGGAAATTCTCAAGCGGCTGTATAGGGAAACCGGCAAAGAACATCCGCTGACACCAGAAACCGTACACCTGTTCCTGCAGGAGTCTGCCGTTGAATACATTGCGGCGCCTGAAGGCAATGATGACGTTGTTTCCCTGCGTACCCGAAAAGGGCTGATTACGCCCCGGGGACCTAACCAGCAGAACTACGTTAAATCCATTCTTCAGCACGATATCAACTTTGGTATTGGCCCTGCGGGTACCGGTAAGACTTACCTTGCCGTTGCGGCAGCGGTTCAGGCGCTTGAAGATGAACAGATCCGTCGCATCCTGCTGGTTCGTCCTGCGGTAGAAGCAGGCGAGAAACTGGGTTTCCTGCCCGGTGATCTGTCCCAGAAAATCGACCCTTATCTGCGCCCTCTTTACGACGCCCTGTATGAAATGCTGGGATTTGAACGGGTCGACAAACTGATCGAAAAGAATGTGATTGAGGTCGCCCCCCTGGCCTACATGCGCGGTCGAACCCTGAATAACTCGTTCATTATTCTTGATGAATCCCAGAACACCACTTCAGAACAGATGAAGATGTTCCTTACCCGTATCGGCTTCGGCTCAACCGCTGTCATTACCGGTGACGTCACCCAGGTTGACCTGCCGCGCGGCACCCGCTCAGGTCTGCTCAGCGCCATTGATGTGCTGAAAGACGTAGACGGCATGGGTTTTACCTGGTTCTCTTCCAAAGACGTGGTACGTCATCCTCTGGTTCAGCGCATCGTTCAGGCTTACGACGCATTTGATCAGAAGCAGGAACAGGAACAGCAAAAGCGCCGTGAAGAACGCAAGGCTCTGCACGAACAACGTCAGCAGCAGGCGCAGGCACAAACTGAGGCAAGCACCCCATCATGAGCGCCAGCGTGTTTATCGATATCCAGATTGCCAGCGACAGTCAGTTACTACCCAGTGAACAGGACTTCCAGCACTGGGCAGAAGCTGCCGTCGGCTCACATCGGGACGAGGCGGAAATCAGCCTGCGTATCGTGGATACCGAAGAAGGGGCAGAGCTGAACCAGCAGTGGCGACAGAAACAGGGACCCACTAACGTGCTGTCATTCCCGTCTGAACTGCCACCCGAACTGGAGCTGCCTTTGCTGGGCGATCTGGTGGTCTGCGCTCCGGTGGTTGAACGGGAAGCCGGCGAACAGAACAAAAGCCTGCAGGCACACTGGGCGCACATGATTGTGCATGGCACACTGCACCTGCTGGGCTATGACCATATAGACGACAGTGAAGCAGAAGCAATGGAAGCCCTGGAAACTAAGATAGTAAAAAGCCTTGGCTTCCCTGACCCTTACGCAGAAACCGTTTAACGGACGGCACTCTGTCGGGGTATAGTTGCTACACGACAGATGCCGGACAGAAGCGGGGAACATTCTCCGCTTCTGACCATGAAGATGGTACAACTGTTTTTTTAACAGGCACACTTAAAGAAAAGGTAATGAACGACGAAACCCCAACGGGCGAAGAACCCTCACCATCGTGGATGGATAAACTGTCTGGCATTTTCAGTCAGGACCCGAAAAACAGAAGTGAATTGCTGTCAATCCTGAACGAAGCAGGCAGCAGGGGCATCATAGACACCGAAGCCCTGAGCATTATTGAAGGGGCTGTTCAGGTGGCCGACATGCAGGTACGGGAAATCATGATTCCCCGCTCCCAGATGGTCTGCGTGGAAGAAGATCAGGAACCCCGGGATTTCCTGCCTAAGATTATCGAATCAGCCCACTCCCGCTTCCCGGTGATCGGGGACACCAAGGATGAAATCATTGGCATTCTGCTGGCAAAAGACCTGCTGCCACTGATCCTGCATCATAATCGCTTCAATATTAAAGACCATCTTCGCCCTGCCACGTTTATACCAGAAAGCAAGCGCCTCAACGTTCTTCTGAAAGAGTTCCGGACAAACCGCAACCACATGGCGATTGTGATTGATGAGTTTGGTGGCGTCGCCGGGCTGGTGACCATTGAAGACGTTCTGGAACAGATTGTCGGCGACATTGAAGATGAGCACGATGTTGAGGAAGACAGCTTTATCAAGCCCGTCGAAGAAAGTGCCAATACCTTTATCGTTAAGGCGCTGACCCCCATCGACGACTTTAATGAGCATTTCAATGCCAAATTCAGCGATGAAGAGTTCGATACCATCGGCGGGATTGTTATGCAGGAGTTTGGACACATGCCCAAGCGTAACGAATACGTGGAAATTTCCGGTTTTCGGTTTGATGTGCTTAACTCCGACGGTCGCCGCATTCGATTACTGCGGGTGACTGACACTCACGAATAACTCTCGCGACTGACAGGTCGATGATATTGAAGAATAAACTGCCCGGACACCTGATGGCAGCGCTTGCCGGTGTCCTCTTCACATTTGCTTTCAGCCCTTATGATTACTGGCCGCTGCTACTGCTGGCCAGTGGCTGTATTTTCTTTCTTACCCAGAAGGAAGCACTGCGCCCTGCCCTGATTCGCGGATCACTGTTTGGCGTCGGTCTATTCGGAGCTGGCACTTCATGGGTTTATGTCAGCATCCATCAGTTCGGTTCAGCTCCTGTTCCCCTTGCCATCCTGCTGACTCTGCTATTCACCCTGTTCCTGACCAGCATATTTATTACCCCTCTGTTTTTTGCTTATGTGAAACTCAGGGATCGCTATAACGTTGTAAAAACCTGGCAGCGGGCATTGCTGTTTGCCGGTGTCTGGGTACTGTTTGAATGGTTCAGAACCTGGTTTCTTACCGGTTTCCCCTGGCTGTTACAGGGCTATGCCCTTCTGGATACACCATTCCAGAGCTGGGCGCCGGTGGTCGGAGTCTATGGCCTGAGCCTGTTACTGATAACAACGGCCTGCCTGTTGACCTCTGTTCTTATCGACAAATGCCGTCTTTCTGCCGGACAGGTGATTGCTCTGGTGACCGTCGCCGCTGTCTGGCTGATCAGCCTTCCTCTGAACCAGATAACATGGACCACCCGAACCGGTAAGCTGAGCTTCAGCGCCATTCAGGGCAATATTCCCCAGAGCCTGAAATGGGAGCCGGGCTATCTGGAAGATACCATCAGAACCTATTTCAAATTGACCGAAAAAGAGTGGGGACGGGATCTGGTGATATGGCCGGAAAATGCCCTGCCCATTTTCTACAGCAGTGTCCGTTCTGTGATGCAGCAGATTGATCGTCAGGCTAACGACAGTGGAAGTACGTTTATCACCGGTATTCCAATGGACGATAACAGTACCGGCGAACTCCGCTACTACAACTCCATTATTGCCTCAGGGGTAGGCGATGGACGGTACTATAAGCAGAAGCTGGTGCCTTTTGGCGAATACGTACCTCTGGAATCAATGCTAAGAGGGCTGATTGATTTCTTTGACCTGCCCATGAGTGCGTTCTCCAAAGGCGCACACAATCAGGCACTGCTGGAAGTTCCCGAAGCCACCATCGCACCCTATATCTGCTACGAAGTCGTGTACCCGGACTTTGCGGCAGAACAGGCCAGAGACAGCGGTCTGTTAATCACGATCAGTAACGACACCTGGTTTGGCCGTTCCATTGGCCCCTTGCAGCATTACCAGATTGCCCGTATGCGTTCACTTGAAACAGGACGCTATATGATTCGCGCCACCAATGATGGCAAGACCGCCCTGATTGATGACCGCGGGCAAACCGTTAAAAGTATTGAACGTTTCAAGACGGGTGTTTTGCGTGGTGAAGTTCCGGTCATGAAAGGCGTCACCCCCTTTATGCGCTTTGGGTCATCCCCGGTATTGCTATTAAGCCTGCTGATGATTGTTCTGGTTGCTCGCCGGGGCCGTCGCAAGGCATAAACTCTTTTTAAGACGACCTCTTGGCAGGAGCATTTTCAATGCTCCTGCCTATCTCCTCACCCTCTCCCCTGCCGATATAGCTCATTGCAACTATTCTCATTGGAAACGTTCTAAAGCTGTTTAAACAATGAGAATACCAACTCACCCTATTGCCAGAATTTGTCGTTACTGCGCACTGGTCACCATCACAGGGCTTTGCACCATTATGAGCACATCAGCCAACTCAACCGATGTCAGGATCGAAACAGACAGCCTGGGAGAAGTCGCTGTTCCCGTTGATGCATTATATGGTGCGCAAACCCAGCGGGCAGTCGATAACTTTCCGGTCAGCGGCCAATCCCTGCCCGAAGCGTTTATCACCGCCATTGCCCGCATCAAAAAAGCCGCAGCGTCTGCGAACCTGTCGCTGGGCTTACTCTCAAATGATAAGGCAGAGTCCATCACCCAAGCGGCGAACCAGATCATTACAGCCGAATACCCAGGTTCTTTTCACAGCCAGTTCCCCATTGATGTGTACCAGACAGGTTCCGGCACCAGCACCAACATGAACGTCAATGAAGTCATCAGCCACCTTGCCAGACACAACGGTACAACACCGGTCAGCCCAAACGACGATGTGAACCTTGGCCAGAGCAGCAATGATGTGATTCCTTCAGCCATTCATGTGGCTTCTGCCCTGCTTGTGGAACACCAGCTTCTGCCTGCGGTTTCACATCTGATCAGAACCCTTGAAGGACGGATCAAAGACATTGGTTCAATTGTCAAAACCGGGCGCACTCACACCATGGATGCCATGCCGGTCACCTTTGCCCAGGAAATGGGTGGCTGGCAGGCATTGCTGCAGCAGGATCAGGAGCGTCTGAAAGCCACGCAAAAACGTCTGTTACAACTGACACTGGGTGGCACAGCGGTAGGTTCCGGCACCAATACTCACCCCCTCTATTCACAGGCAGTCTGCGATGCCCTTGGGCAAGACACCGGCTTACGGTTCACACCCGCCCCGAACTTCTTCGCAGCCCAGAGTGTTCCTGCTACCGCTCTGGAACTGTCTGCAGGCCTGCGGGGATTAGCGGTCAGTCTGATGAAGATTGCCAATGACTTGCGCTGGATGAACAGTGGCCCGCTGGCAGGCATTGGTGAAATTGAACTGCCTGCACTGCAACCGGGTTCCAGTATTATGCCCGGCAAGATCAATCCGGTGATTTCAGAGTCCGTCACCATGGTGGCAGCCCAGATAATCGGGCTGGATACCGCAGTGGCTATTGCCGCCCAGTCCGGCAACTTTGAACTGAATGTCATGTTGCCACTGGTGGCAAATAACCTTGTGCAATCCATTACGCTGGCCAGCCATGTCAGCTCAATTCTGGCAGACAAGGCCATCAAGGGGTTCAGGGTACGGGAGGCGAACATTAACGCATCCCTTGACCGCAACCCGGTTCTGGTGACCGCCCTGAATCCGATCATTGGTTATATGAAAGCAGCGGAGATTGCCAAACAGGCTTACCGGGAACAACGCTCTATTCTGGACGTTGCAAAAGAGAAAACCGACCTTTCAGAACAGGAGCTGAGGAAGATTCTTGACCCTGCCCAGCTCACTAAAGGGGGCATTAATAAGAAATAATGTCAGTCAATTATCGATATGAAGCCGGTCACTGAGCCAGTACCAGACCAGCCCCAGATATTCGTGCAGGGCCAGTTCACTCGTTCTCAGGTTGCGTATCTGAGGCAGCCAGTATCGGAGTTTTTTCCATGGAACCTCTGACCATGTGAATATGGTCGGCGCAGGAATCACCTCAAACCCCATCTTCTGATAGCTTAAAACAGACCTGGGCATGTGCCAGCTGTGAGTCACCAGAATAATGCGAAGGTTTTCCTTGCCCAGATCCCTGCTCAGCATGTCATAACTGTAAAGGGCATTCTGCCAGGTGGTCAGGCTTTGCTTTTCCTGCCAGCGAGCGTTGATGCCATAATCCTTGCGCAAGGTTTCTGCCATGGTTTCAGCTTCTGACCGTTCGCCGCCACCACTGATCAGCAAAGGCACACCACACTGACGATGCACTGTTGCGCCATAGCGAATTCGCTCCAGAGACAGGGCGGTTGGTTGAAAACCCTCGTATTCTGGTGTTGAACGGGGGTATCCGCCTCCCAGAATCACAATGGCATCAGCCTCCTGACAGGACCCGGTATCCAGAGCTTCATACCACTCAAGCCCCTTACTGAGAATCGTTGCAACCGGCGATGTCGACAACCCGTAGAGAACAAACAGTGCCAGCCAGGGCAACCATCCCAGTGTTGTTTTAAAGATCAGTCCCACGACAATCATCCATATCAGCAAAACCGGTGGCAACAGGCTTTGCTTTAAACACCATCGCATTACAGGTTTCATAAAATTCCGGAAGTTATTTACCGGTTTAGATTAACACCGCGACAGCCTGTAAGCACAACCCGCTAACCATTTGCGAGAATATCGGACATACGTACCATCTTTAAATATGAGTCAATCGCCTTCATAACAATTCCCCATTAACCAGAAGCCATCCCCCACTCAAAGTTCACTGCCCCCGGGCAGTTAGCCTGATGCGATGGTACAGAATGAGTAATTGATTCATGACCGAAAAAGAAAAGATGATTGCAGGGCTGGGCTACTTTCCATCGGACCCTAAGGACCCTGAGCTGCGCGAGGAAAGAAAAGCCGCCAAGGCGCTCTGTCACCGTTATAACCTGCTGGCTCCCCATGAAGCTGAGCAGAAAACCGAACTGTTAAAAAGCCTTTTAGGGCAGGTACAGGAAGCGAATATTGAACCAAGCTTCCACTGCGACTACGGCTATAACATTTATCTGGGCGAGAACTTTTATTCCAATCACAATCTGGTCATTCTCGATGTTTGTCCAGTAATTATTGGCGACAATGTGATGTTTGGCCCAAACGTCACCATCACTTCAGCCGGTCACCCTATCGATGCAGAAACCCGCAATTCCGGTCTGGAGTTTGGTAAAAAAATCAACATTGGCAACAATGTCTGGCTTGGTGCCAATGTGACGGTCAATCCGGGTGTCACCATTGGTGATAATGTTGTGATTGGCTCTGGCAGTGTTGTCACTAAAGATATTCCTGCCAACACGGTGGCAGCCGGTGTTCCCTGCAAAGTGATACGGAATATTGAACAGTCGCAGGCAGCCTGAACGAAAAGCTACTCCTGTTCTTTATCGAGAATACGATGTCGTTCCTGCAGAACGACATCATTCATTAGCTGCTTCAGCCAGCTTAATACCGGGTGAGCGCTGTCACTTTTGCGCCAGGCCAGACTGATCGAAAAATCACCTACTGCAACAGGAGGCTCACAGTGATGCAAAGGCTGTTGCGAGTCATCAATATACGACAGCGTTTCAGGAACGACCGATAACAGCCTGGCGCCTTTCAGCAGGTTCAGCAACGAAATAAATCTTGAGCAGCCCAGAGACACTTTCCGGCTTAGCCCCTGTTGGGCGAGAATGCTATCAACGTTGCCACTCAGTTCGCCTTCCGGTGTCACCAGTGCATGGGGAATATCAAGGTAATCCTGCAAAGACAACGGCAGGGGCTTCTGCAGCACACGGTTATCAAACAGGCAGACATGCTTCTCAATGTACACATCCTGTACCTCCAGCTCGTCCATGGCTTCCGGCCAGTGACCCAGTGCCATATCCAGCTTTCCGGCTTTGAGCAGATCGGCTGCATTACCACGATTCACGGTGACAAAGCTGACCTGAGCCTGAGGTGCATCAGCCAGTATGCGTTCAAACAGCGCTCTGGCATAAACCAGTTCGCAGTAGTCGTTTAAACCGATTCGAACAGCCCCCTCCCACGTAGCAGGCGTAAATGCCGACTGATCCAGTACCCGATCCCGGATCACACTCAGCACTTCATGGACTGCCAGATACAACTCATCGGCTTTACGAGTTGGCCGCATTTGCTGACCCTGTCGTTCAAGCAGCACATCATCAAACAGTTTGCGCAAGCGCCCCAGAGTATGACTCATGGCAGACTGCCCAAGATACAGACGTTCAGCCGCTTTACTGACACTCTGTTCCTGGTACAGGGTTTCAAAAGCAGTCAGCAGGTTCAGGTCCACACGGGATAAATCAATACGATTCATGACTTGGATTTAAACAATTAATTAGATTAATCAAAGTAGACCTTTTTAAAATGTTTAGCTTCAAATGACAACCTCAAATGACAAGATGTCTGATCACCCCATGCTGAAAAATTGTTTTGAAGTGTTTATCCGTTTTCTGACCCTGGGCTGCTATGCCTTTGGAGGACCGACGGCACACATAGGTTATTTCCACCGGGAATTCGTTGAAAAACGACAATGGTTAAGTGAGCAGGAATACGCTGATACGGTTGCCCTTTGTCAGATGCTGCCGGGACCCGCGAGCAGTCAGGTGGGTATCAGCATTGGTTTTGACCGCGCAGGATTGCCGGGTGCATTGGCGGCCTTTACAGGCTTCACACTGCCTTCAGCCATTCTCATGGTTTTGCTGGCAATGGGTTACAGTGAAATTTCCGGGCTTTCCTCCGCCATGGGTATTTTGCACGGTGTCAAACTGTTTGCGGTGGCCGTAGTAACCGATGCATTGATTAAAATGGGCAAGTCTCTCTGCCCTGACCGCCCACGGGTCACCATGGCAATCATTACCGCCGGTCTGATGTTAATGATGCCTGGCGTCGCCATGCAGATGGCCGTCATTATCGCTGGTGCGATAGCCGGTTATGTGATTTACAACCAGAGTACCGGCACAAATCCACTGCCCGAAGTGAAGGGACGCAAGCGTATAGCCTTTGCTGCAGCCGCTTTGTTTGTAGCAGGCATTCTTGTCATTCCGGTTCTCGCCGCACAGTCTGATAATGCCGCTTTGCAGTTGTTTGACAGTTTCTATCGCTCTGGCGCCCTGGTGTTTGGCGGTGGTCATGTGGTTCTGCCCATGCTTCAGGCTGAACTGGTACACGACGCTGGAATAACAGCTGACGCGTTTCTGGTGGGATACAGTGCTGCCCAGGCCGTACCGGGGCCAATGTTTACTCTGGCACCTTTTCTGGGTGGTGTTTTTGGTGGCAGCTTTAACCTGAGTTACGCCCTTGTGGCCCTGGTGGCCATGTTCGCACCGTCCTTTTTGTTGCTGGCTGCCGCCTGGCCATTCTGGAACCGCCTGAAGGCGATGCCAAAACTTCGTTCTGCCATCAATGGTATCAATGCCGTGGTCACGGGTCTGCTACTGGCCGCGTTGTATGACCCGGTAATTACACTGGCGATTAAAGGTGCGGAAGATGTTGCACTGGCGTTGCTGGCCTACCTGTTACTGGCTGTCTGGAAGCTGCCGATTGCCCTGATGGTACCGCTCTATGCAGGCATTGGTTTCGTTCTGCTTTGATGGGATACGTCCGGAGTGCAGCCTTATGGCTACCACTCCGGCCGGAAGGTTAACCAAACAAGCGATTAAGACCATTCTTAATGGTACCAGCGATAGCGCCTGCTTGCTCTTTGCCTCTGAACTGTATATTTTCTTTTTGTTTTTGAGCTTCAAGCCAGGCTCGCTTGCATGGTGAATCAGAGACCCCTTTACGAAGGTCGTAGATCCCCTGATTAGCCTGGTGTTTTGTCTCTCTGCCAAGCTTCGCAATGCTCTCCCATTGCTTGCAAAGAAATTCACTAAGAGGCTTGAATGGCTTCGATAGTTTTTCAAGCAAATTGTCCAGAATATTCATCAGCCCATACTTTTGTTCAACGCTGCGATTAAAAGCCGTCGTCTCTCTGTTTCTGGGGGACTTTGCAGCATCATTCGTCATACGTGCCTGAATTAATTGCTGTGTTGTCGCACTGAAGCGACCCGGATTGAGTTCTCTCATTACCTGTACCTCCTTGTTCAGTAACTGGATTGACATAAAGAAGCTTCTTACATTTTTTAGTCTAGATAATGGTCACCCTCCTTACTATTGAAAACGTTAGCAGTCCTAACCTGCTGGTTACCTGTACTCAGGCTGGTTCTGATTGTTTATCGAGTAATTGTTTATCGAATCATTTTTTACGAATTATTATCATTTACCTATTGTCTATCTGCTTTAGGGATTCGAGTATTTGCTTTTGTATGTTAGCCTTCACAACTCGCAATAACCCACTGAAATTTTTGATTTCCTGTTTAACGGCTGAATCGATTCGAATAACGTTGCGTTTACTGCGTACATAACATCACAGACTATCGCAGTACACTCTAAACATGCGCATAATTTATTAAACGGATAACCCGATGAGAAAACCTTTTCACCTAATGGCCAAACCCACCAGCTATCAGTGTAATCTCGACTGTGATTACTGCTTTTATCTGGAAAAAGAAGTCTTCTTTAACAAACGGGCCGAGAATAAAGGAAAGGAAAAGATCACTCACATGAGTGATGAGGTGTTGCGCAACTACACCAAACAATACATTGCCTCACAGGACACCCCTGTTGTTGATTTCACCTGGCAGGGCGGGGAGCCTACCACCGCTGGCCTGGATTTCTTCAAGCGTGCCATCGCATACCAGAAAAAATTTGCCGGTGACAAGCAGATTACCAACAGCCTGCAAACCAATGGCGTACTGTTGAACGACGAATGGTGTGCATTCCTGAAAGAGCACAACTTCCTGGTAGGTCTTTCGATTGACGGTCCTGAGGAACTGCACGACCATTATCGAGTATCACAGGGTGGTAAACCCACTTTCAAACGTGTTGCCAAAGCCATTGAGTGCATGAAAAAACACGGAGTGGAGTTCAATACACTCACGGTAGTGAACAACGTTAACGTTGAGCATCCGTTGAAAGTTTATAACTTCCTGAAAGAGATCGGCTCAACCTTTACCCAGTTCATTCCGGTCATTGAGCAGATGGAAGTGGGTGTTGAAAACCCAATGCTGATCTTCCCAAAATCTAAAAGCGAAAAACAGCTGATGCCTTTCTCTGTAGACCCGGAAAAATTTGGTGATTTCATGATCACCATCTTTAACGAATGGGTTCGCAAAGACGTTGGCAAGATCTATGTACAAATGTTTGACAATGCCCTGGCCACCTGGATTGGTCAGCCTGCCAACCTGTGTATTTTCCGCGAAGAGTGTGGTTCAGCCCTGGTGGTTGAGCGTAATGGCGATATTTATTCCTGTGACCATTACGTGTACCCGGAATACAAGCTGGGTAATATTTCAGACAAAAATGTTCACAAAGTAGCCACTCAAAAAGCTCAGGATAAGTTTGGTAAAGACAAGTCTAACGTTGGCGAAATTTGTGAAAAATGTGAATACCGTTTCGCCTGTAATGGCGGCTGTCCAAAGCATCGCATTCACCCGAATGCTGACGGTACCAGCCAGAGCCATCTGTGTCCTGCCTATAAAAAGATTTTTAAACACATGGACCCTTATATGAAATATATGGCGAATGAGCTGCAAAATCGCCGACCTCCTGCGTATGTAATGTATGCTGCCGATCGAATTGCTGCGGAAAACGCCCGTTGATCAGAATATCCCTGATGATTCTCTAATGGTAACAGGGCGCTTAGTTTAATCATTAAGCGCCCATTGAAACGTTAAACATCTCCTGCCCCTCCCACTCTTTCGCTTTGTTTCTTACTGTAAACTTTTCTAAAAAAACCTTTACTTACCTTTATGCGGGAGTAGCATCATTAAGTACGGGGGAAAGGCATATCCCTTAATTAAAGTCGAAGGAGGAGAGAATGAAACAATTCACACTGGCTCTGGCTCTGTCCACTTTAGCAATGGCCGGTTGCTCAACCACACCATCACCTCAACAATTAGCCAGCGAAGGCAACTGGGAACAACTCGGTCAAATGGACGGGAGTAAAGGTCTTACTGAACGTTCCAATTCTGAACTGTCTGAATTACATAAACTGGATAGCCAGAACTTTGATCTTTATAAACAGGGATATGCCACCGGCATTGCTGAATTCTGTACTCCTGAGACGGGTTATTTCCTGGGACTGTCCGGCTTGAGTTACGGAGGGCAGTGTGCTCGCTTTGACCATGAAAACGAATATATTCAGAGCTGGGAAGACGGTCTGTTTGAGTATGATAATGCTCGCTGGGATCAGGAGATTCAGTATTATGATTACGAAACTTTTTATGGCGGTGTTCAGTGAGTTTATCTGAATTTATCAGTTAACGATTATAAAAATAAAAATAATTCTGTAAAAATGCCGCTGACAAAGCGGCATTTATTTATTAATCACGGCTGACTTACGAATTATTCAGATTCATCTCGTTTTGCAGAAACACCCGGAGTCAGGCGGGCAAACAAAATACCCATTTCAAACAGTAACCACATCGGTCCCGCAAGCAACGTTTGTGAAATCACATCCGGTGGCGTTAACAACATCCCCAGAACAAAACACCCAACAATGATATAGGGGCGTTTCTTTGCCAGAGAATCAACATCCGATACACCAGACCAGATTAATAACACCGTAGCAACAGGAATTTCAAAAGCCAGGCCAAAAGCAAAAAACAGCTTCAAAATAAAATTCAGATAGCTGTTAATGTCTGTCATCACCGCAACGCTTTCCGGACCAATACTCGTAAAGAAACCAAATACCAGCGGAAAAACCACAAAATAGGCAAACGCCATTCCGGCGTAAAACAACAGGACACTGGCTACCAGCAGCGGTATCGCCAGACGCTTTTCATGTTTATACAACCCCGGTGAAATAAATGCCCAGATCTGGTGCAGAATATAGGGGATGGCAATAAACAGGGATAATACCAGTGTCAGCTTGAAGGGAGCCAGGAACGGCGATGCGACATCAGTCGCAATCATGCTCGTACCTTCAGGCAGGTATACCCGCAACGGCTGTGAAATAAACTCGTAGATATCGCTGGAAAAATAAAACAATCCGGCAAACAAAATAAATATAACCACTGTGCTGCGAATAATACGGGTTCTCAGCTCCAGCAGGTGCTGGATCAGTGGCTGTTCCTTGTCGCCGGCACTTGCACTTGAAGTCATAATTCGTTTCCTGGTTGACACTTAACCGGAAGCACGCAGATCATTTCTTAACCGACGAGCTTTCAGTCTCTGTTGTCTTGTTATCACGCTGCTGGCTGAGAGAGTGGTCGAACTCACTGACCTCTCCCTGAAGCCGGGACGACATAGTTTTCAGACTGTCCCCTGCTTCAGAAGCCTGCTGCTTTACACTCTCCAGCTGTCGCTCAATATCCTTGAAATGCAAATCCTGTTTGATTTCTTCAATATTGAGTTCGCTTTCCACGGTCTCCCGGACATTACGTGCAGTCTGCTTCAGGTAATGCAGCCAGCGGGCAACTGTACGGATTGCCTGCGGAAGCCTCTCCGGCCCCAGAACAACCAGCCCCAGAAGAACAATGATCAGCATCTCGGCAAAGCCAATATCAAACACCGGACATTACCTCAGGGTTTGTCGTGTGGGATTTCCTTACCGGAAGCATGGCCTTCAGTTTTTTCGTCTGCCATCGCGTCCTTAAACCCTTTAACCGCACCACCCAGATCACTTCCCAGTGTCTTCAGCTTTTTGGTGCCGAACAACATCACGACAATCAACAGAATAATCACCAGTTGCCAGATACTGATTCCACCCAGACCCATAACTCTCTCCTGAAAAATAACGAATCCAACGAAGCATACTGGACAGAACAACTGCAGAACAATCAGTAGTCTCAGCTAGCCGTTAGAAACAATACAAACAGCCATGAGCGGAAAATGCGGCTCACCGCTGAACATGAAAATAAATACAGAGCCTGTGAGGGCTGCATTTTCATAATAAATAGTGGATGACAGATTCTTAACCATCTCCCGCCAAAAACAACAGGAATCCGTATTCTCCTGACCATAATGCCATGGTTTTATTGACCCTGATCAACTTGTACGGCTCGGAGTTTCCAGAAAGAGGCCATGCCATTGCACTTTCTTGTTCGATCTTGTGCAAAGGTTTTCTAAACTTTGATGCACAGCAAGATGCCAGACGACCAGTCTGGCACAATAGTTAGAGATAATGGCTACAAATAATAGCAACCGGATAAGCTGACTGATGTGGTGTACAAGTGGCTAATATAAAAGATGTCGCAAAGCTGGCGGGAGTCTCCATATCTACGGTTTCCCGCGTTGTTAACAATACGGCAGGTGTTGCACGAAACAAAAAAGAGGCCGTGGTGCGTGCCATGTCTGAGCTGCACTACAAACCGAACAGTTTTGCCAAGGCCCTGGTCAGTAATAAGTCTGATTCCCTGGGCCTGGTCGTCGGAGATCTGGGCGATCCGTTCTTCAGCCTGCTTATGCGCGGGGTTGAAAAGCTTGCCAGCCAATACAACAAACAACTGTTAGTCAGCTCAGGTCATCACGATCCGGAAAGGGAAAAAGAAGCCATCCGTTCCCTGATCGACCGACGGTGTGATGCCATTGTCGTTCACTCCAAAGCGCTGCCAGACTATCAGGTGATGGAGCTGCTTGAGTCCCAGACCAGCTCGGTCATTATCAATCGAAGAATACAGGGCTTTGAGGAGCGTTGTATCTATCTCGACAACCGCAGTGCCGGAGAGATGGCCACCCGCTATCTGCTTGAACAGGGGCATCGGAATATTGCATTTATCTCCCGCTCTTCAGAAAACAGACACCTTGAACTGGAAGATGCCCGTGACCGCTATCAGGGCTATCAGGATGCCCTCCTGGCTCACAGTATATTCCCGGACTCTGAATTGCTCAGCAAAAACCAGCCTGATGAACAGGGAGGCTATAATGCCACCCTCGAGTTACTGAACCGTAACGTTGAATTTACTGCTATTTTTGCCTACAACGATGCGATGGCAGCAGGATGCATGATGGCATTAAGAGAACGCAAGGTTCAGGTGCCAAACGACGTTTCGGTGATAGGTGTTGACGATGTTCTGCTGGCACGGTTCCTTAACCCTGGCCTGACCACTGTCCGATATCCCATTGAAGCCATGGGAGCAGCGGCTGCCTCTCTGGCTCTGGCGCTTTTTAGAGAACATGAACAGCCACAGTTGATTCGGGAGTTCATGCCTGAAATTCAAATCAGGGAATCAGTACGCAGCCTGTAAACTACAACTGCCTTTTACCTGCTGTGCCAATCCTGTAGGATTGCCCGGTTGGTCAATGAACACAGGTTGTAGTCATGTTCTGGGCGGTTGTTTTCTTTCTTCTTATTGTGTCTCTGTTGCTGTTATTCAGGCCAGAAGACAAGGGTCAGCCCCACGACGAGTATTTTTCTACCCTGTCCAGCAAACTGCCCGCCTCCGTGAGTGGTCTGCCTCATATCATGGTCGACCTTGAGCGGGTCAATCACAACCTTCTCCAGGTCAGGGAACATCTGGGAGACACCACCAACATTCGTGTCGTCGCCAAATCCCTGCCCTGTCCCCAGCTGTTACGCTACATTCTTGAACAGCTCGGCAGTAACCGCCTGATGGTGTTTCACCAGCCTTTCCTGAACCAGATGCTGAAACAGTTTCCGGGCTGTGACTTTCTGCTGGGTAAGCCCTTCCCGATTCACTTGCTTGAAAGCTTCTATGACCAGCTTGATCCTGCACATCGTGAGCGTATCGGCCAGATACAATGGCTGATTGATAAACAGAGTCGTCTGGAACAGTACCTGTTATTTGCCAGGCAGAATCGTTTGCAGCTACGGGTCAGTATTGAGCTGAATATTGGTCTTCATCGAGGCGGTGTTGCCAGCCCCGAACAACTGGCAGCCATGCTTACCCTTATTCGTGCCAACCGGGATTTTCTGAAACTGTCCGGTTTTATGGGCTATGAATCGCATATTGCCAAGGCACCATTTGCCTCAATGCGAATCAATGCACGAATCCGGGCTCAGGAAACATACGACGACTATGTAACGATACTGCGGACTGACTACCCCGACCTGTTTCGCCCGGACTTATGCTTTAATTGCGCAGGCAGCAAAACCTACCAGCTGTATCCTCTGGAAAGCCGTGGTGCCATAAACGACATCAGCATTGGTTCTGCCTTTGTTCAACCCATGAGCTTTGACCTGCCCACTCTGCAACATCATCAGCCTGCGTTGTTTATTTCGACACCGGTTCTGAAAAAGCAGGAAGGGTTGACCATTCCCTATCTTGAGCGCCTGACACACTTGCTGTCCTGGTTTAACGACAACTTCCGGCAAACCTTCTTTATTAATGGCGGATGGTGGAAAGCCAGCCCCTCTCCCCCCGGGGATTAACCAGCAGTACCCTGTATGGGCGCAGTACGAATCAGGAAATGCTGACCAGCTCTGACAGCACACAGCTGTATGAAGACGAACTGGTGTTTTTACGTCCCCATCAGAGCGAGCGGGTTATGTTGCAGTTTGGCAAGTTACTGGTGATTCGCAACCACCAGCTGCAGGATACCTGGGAAACTTTTGACCTGACTTACTAAAGCCTACAGTGCATCCATAATGAGCTTTACACCGGTTATCAGTAATCCGGTGTAAAGCACCCTGTAAAATATGTCTTCACGGATACGATGAACCAGCTTCATGCCGGCAAAAACACCCAGCGGGCAAAGGGGTAAAAGAATAGCCGACAGTATAAGGTTATCGACACTCAGCTCGCCCAAACCCCCATAAGCTGGAATCTTGGAGAGATTCACCACCCCGAAAAATATCGCCATCGTACCACTCAGTATCTTTTTATCTAATTTGAGGGGCAGCATGTACACACTGAGCGGAGCCCCCCCGGCATGGACACCAAAACTGGTGAACCCACTGACTGTTGCCCAGAAAATGCCTTTCAGGCGACTGGGTTTGCCGGGCGCAACACCTTTTGAGAAAAACTGATGAAGGCAAAACAAGATAGCAATGCTGCCGATCAGAAAGCGAATGGCACTCTCAGGCAACTGATAAAAAATCAGCAACCCAAGCCCTACTCCCACTAAACCCGGCAACAGAATAATCTTCAGAATATTCCAGTCAATAAATCGTCTCCACCCCCAGATGGCAAACAGATCCATGATGAGCAGTAACGGCAGAAGAATGGCAGCCGCCTGAACCGGTGGAATAACCAGCGACATAAGAGGAACAGCCATCACCCCCATTGCGTTACCCAGGCCGCCCTTTCCCACAGCGGCGATAAGAACCGCAGGTACAGCAGTTAATAAAAACGGCAACAGTGGCACACCAAAATCCATACTCGTTACTCACTCCAACAAAAAAGCCGTGTAAAACATACACGGCTCATACTAGCAATACCTTTTATACAAGTGTATCGCAGACGGCTCAGAAACCTAATTCACGCAGATGGTTCAGACTTCGGCGAGCGTCTTCAAACGGGGTGACTTCAGAGTTGGGATCACGAAGCTGTTGCAGCGTTATCCAGCCATCGTACTCAACCCGGTCTAAAGCGCTTTTAATTGCACAATAGTCTATATCACCTTCACCAACAGAGCGCAGAACACCAAAATCACAGGCATCCTTAAATCCGACCATCTGACTGTTCAGGCAATATTCAAGGCGCTGGTTACACACATCCTTAAAATGAACATGCTCAAGCCGGAACGTACACTCTTTCATCCACTGGGCAGGTTCAAGGCCAGCATACACAAAGTGTCCTGTATCCAGGCACAGGCCTGCTTTTTCGTAAGGTACATCCTCCAGCATCCGGGAAATTTCATCATCAAATTCCAGATAGCTGCCTGCATGAGGGTGTACAACGGCTCTGATACCATAGTCGTACATAGCGATATCGGCAATACAGCGAATGGTCGACATCATAGTGCGCCACCTGGGTTTATCCAGTCTTGGTGCCTGCTCACTGATACCGGCAAAACGCTCGCGGATATCATTGACCGCATCAACAATCACCAGCTGTTTCGCACCCACAGCATGAAGCAACTGACAGACCTTGCGGGTTCTGGACAGGGTTTCTTCCAGCCGGGTACGATCCCACAGAGCTTCATAGACTCTGCCAGAGATAACTGACATGCCCCGTCTACCCAGTTCGTCTTTGAGCATGCGGCCATCGGTCGGAAAATAACCATAAGGCCCAAGCTCAATGCTTGAGTAACCCGCCTCTGAAGCTTCCTGCAACAGGTCTCGCCATACGGGGCTATCCGGACATTGCGGATTACCCACTCCCCAGGAGCAGGGGGCAGCGGCAAAGCGGTAACGATCGTGTTTTTTGTTTGGACTTATCATGATCAGGTTCCTGCCTGTAGTTCTTAACCTGATATATATCAGAAGGCGTTAATAACAGACATTGATGCCGGACACTTTTCTATCATTTATTTTCATTTATGCACAGGCAAGCACTCATTTTCTGCCTGAAGCCGCTAAACTGTCTTCTCCTGCCTTTTTTTTACGCCTTCCTCTACTGGAAGGGTTATACCTGTTTATTTTTAAACCAGCCTCGCCACAAGCCAGCTGAATAACAGAGAGAAAAGTGTATTTTTTTTGTTCATTCTCTGAAGATGATTGATAAGGCTTATTCTTATCAAGCGTTTTTTGGATTCTATGGTAATTTTCAGATAGCTGAGACAGAGCCTCCTCGCTGGAGTGGGCCAGTAGATTACGTAACTTATGCAACACAAGCTTTCCTGTATCGGTACCAGGGTCCATTTGAGCCAGCTTCATGCATGCATCAAGAATCAGATCTTTATCCGTTTTTTCTTCACCCAGCGTCTCACCACAAACATCATAATAAATATTGAGCTTATGCAGTTGATAGGCTTTCTCAAAGAAAACATCACCAGTGCATGTCATCGCCCGTCTTTCATCGCAATATATTAATGTGCTATAGGCACATAACGTCTCTTCTGTGAACGGTAGTTCGTTTAAATAAAGGGTGTTGTCGACACCTTTGATCGGGCATGGATAGCGTTTCCACTCAAAGAACCGATGGTAATACTCAAGTACATTGCTCATATTAAAAAATACAATATCGAGTTCTTCATCTGAAATAATTTTAGCCAGCCTTTTCATTGACTCTTCATCATAATAATTGGTACACAAAGGGTGAATATGCATTTTCTCTAATGCTTTTTTTGTTTCTTCAAGTCGTTCCCGGGATGAAAAGCAATGCCACTCATTAAAAGCCTCTTTGTATTTCATGGCTAAAAGCAAAGCATTCTCTTCTGAAAAGCTAATGCCTTCAACCTTATCTTTCGTCAAAAGGAATGCAGATTTAATTAAGTCAGCGTATTCCTCGTCCCTACAGTCTTCAATTTCAGAAAGCTTATTAAATAAAGAAAACAAGAAGAACAATAATATTGGATTTTGATCAATAAGAATAACCAGATTTGATAGTCTGGCTAATTCGGGCAAACAGGATAACAGACCTGACTCCCCGGTAACAATTGAAATACGTCTTTGAGAAACAGGAGAAAACTCCTTAATTTCCTTAAATGTATCTTTCAATGAAGTAGCAGATTCAGAGATGTAACCTCCATGGTATTCATTAGTAAACCAGAAGGTATTATCAAAGCCAGCAGCCGATTTAAAATCAGCAGAAGGGGGCAGGTCATTAAGCTTATCGACCACCTCCCGTACGGAGAAGCCAGCAAAATGACTTACCTTCTTGAGTTTGTCGCAATCAATGGGAAATCCAAGGTTACTATGCACCATTTCCGGTGAAGACAGCTGTCCAACATCCATGTTTCCAACTTACTATTTAATCATTCAATTGCTGTCTATGACCTTCAGTTTCTGATTTAGTTCAGATTTCATCTGAACCTGTGTCCAAATATCAGGCTCTATCATAGCTATTGTGCAGGCTTTTCCAGAGATAGCCGACGTACCCCGCATAACCAGCTCGTCTTTCTGCATGCTGACATCGGTCGGAAAGTATTGATCGTGCTTTTTATTTGAACTTATCACGATCAGGTTCCTGCCTGTAGTTAATAACAGACATTGAAACCGCTAAGCTGCTTTTTTGTACTGCTCAAACTCACCAAATTGCTATCATGTTGACCTGAGTCAATTCAATTGAGCGCTGAAAAACCGAAACTCGAAACGTTTCGAAATCTAAGCAGCTATGAGCCTGCCAACACCTTTGCTGACTGACCTATGTCTTCCACCCTGACTCTAAAACCTGACACTCCAAGACCCAATATCATCTACATTATGTCGGATGATCATGCTGTCAGAGCCGTTAGTGCTTACGGCAGTGATATTGCCCATCTGGCCCCAACACCCAATATTGACCGCATTGCCCGAAACGGTGTGCGTTTTGATGAGTCCTTTGTCACCAATTCGCTGTGTGGTCCTTCCCGGGCTGCCATGTTTACCGGCAAGTTCGGACACAAGAACGGCTTTAACCATAATGGTCAGCTGTTTGATGGATCGCAGGCTGTCTGGCCAAGGCTTTTAAAAGCAGCGGGGTACACGACAGCAGTTATTGGTAAGTGGCATATTAACCTGACGCCTGATGGCTTTGATTTCGACCACTGGGAAGTCCTTAACGATCAGGGTGAATACTACAATCCGGACTGGATCACCGCCGAAGGTATTCAGAAAGAGATGGGGTACACGACCGACCAGATAACCAGCAAGACCCTGAAATGGCTGGATCAGCAACGGGACAAGTCCAAACCTTTTGCCCTGGTCATGCATCATAAAGCACCACATCGTAACTGGATGCCTGCTCCTCGCCACACCCGCGCCTTTGAGCAGGTAGAGTTTCCGGTACCAGACAACTACTTCGATACCTACGAGGGGCGGGTGGCCGCGCAGATGCAGACCATGAACATCTATCGTGACGCCCAGGAAGGGCATGACCTGAAAATGACGACAGGTGTTGGAGAAACCCAATGGCGTGAAGATATATGGCCGCACCTGCTGCAACGCCTGACACCGGAGCAGCGCGCTGAGTGGGATGCTGCCTATCAGGAACGTAATGACGCGATGAACGCCAATGAGGCGAACTGGTCAGAAGAAGAAATGGCGATCTGGAAGTATCAGCGTTACCTTCAGGACTATCTCGCAACCATCAAGTCGGTGGATGAGTCAGTTGGTGAGGTACTGGATTATCTTGAAGCCAATGACCTGGCTGAAAATACCATTGTCGTTTACACCTCGGACCAGGGTTTTTATATGGGTGAGCATGGCTGGTTTGATAAACGCTTTATGTACGAAGAGTCTTTCCGGGCGCCTTTGCTGATGCAATATCCAGCTAAAATCAAAGCCGGAACAGTAGTCAGTCAACTGGTACAGAACATTGACTATGCACCGACCTTTCTAGAATACGCAGGTGTTGAGATACCAGCGGAGATGCAGGGGGACTCCATGGTAGACATTATTGCCAGAACCGACTGCGACTGGCGCTCATCCCTTTATTATCACTTCTATGAATACCCGGCCATGCACGACGTAAGTCGTCACTATGGCGTGCGTGACAATCGTTACAAGCTGATGCACTTCTACTACCTGATGGATGAATGGGAATTTTATGACCTGGATAAAGACCCTGCTGAAATGACCAATGCCATTAACGATCCGGCTTATGCCAATGAAATACAACGCTTAAAAACTGAAATCAAAAGACTGGAAGCCTTTTATGACGTTCCACCCCGGACTGACTGGATAGACCAGCCTCTGGAATACAAGCCTGCACCCACGCTGGAAGAGCTTTATCCTCACTGTTTCAATTCATAACCATGGCACAGTGAAAATCAGCTTCACATCTTTTTCGTCTTTGAAAGCATTAGGGAACTCTCTTGACCAGCTGGGTAAATTCGTCTTGTTTTTAAAAAGCGTGGCGTGCGCCTTGACAGACCCACCTTTCAGATGGCCGGACTGAAAGGTATAGCCAACATCAACATTGTACGCCTGCTCTTCCAGCTTTCTGGTTGAGGTGATTCCGGGGTTTAACGTATTGGGTTTGCCATCCCAGCCGTGGGCATAGGAGACTCCTGCACACCATCCCTGCCCAAAGTCATACCACGCCCCAAAAAACAGGGCTTTTTCACCATTGTGATTAAAGTCAGAGCGACTGTCCCACCACACTTCATAAGCACCGTTAGAACCACCGAACCCGCCATTATACCCGGTGGGACGAAATGAAAAGTTGGATTCAGAGCCCCGTACCTGTGTATAGGTTGCCTCAGCCCTGAACATCCAACGTCCAAAATGGAAGCCTGACATCAAGGCGTGCTGATACGCCAGCCCATCAAAAATATCATTAGTGGTATTACTCGTATTCTCTGCATTCCAGACAATGCCACTATTATCCTTATCATTCATGCCATAGAAGTGGTAACTGACCGTATAATGATCACCGGCATAAGTCAGTTTCAATTTATAAAGATCAATAAAGTCATCTGCCTGGCCAAATCCAGCCAGCACACTGATTCCAGAGTTAAAATCGTAGCTGCTGCCGATGCTGTATACGTTATGCATTTTTGTGCCATCTTTTCGCCGCATCTCTTTCATGTCGTAAATCCATGGTTTTTTATATCGATCGGCCCACATATAGGCGATGGTCAGCCCACCAAAGCGATAAATTCCCTCTCCACCACGGTATGTACCGGGAACAAAGCTCCAGTTAACACCTAAAACACCAGGCGCAGACGGCTGAATATAACCGGCATGCGCTTTAAATCGATTATATTCCAGTCTCGCCGCCGCTTTATAAAAAGTCATACCATTTTTTATCCTGCCCTTATCATCAATCAGCGACATTTCCCCGAGCTGTGAAGTGCCTGAATTCCAGAGATCCCAGGTACCAAAGACACCGGCATCCAGCCCGAACAAATTACCTAGCAGACCAGAAATAAAATCCAGGTTTACCAGAGTAGTGGAATGATAAAGATTTTCTTTAAAACGGTCCGACACGTCATCACGACGATCACGAATCCGGGTCATGTTATAAATATTTCCCGATATTTTGGCATCTTTTAAAAAGTGATGCCCTCCCTCTACAGGAAGACCGGAATGAGAAGTCTTAATGTTATCGGAAGCAGGCAAGCCAGTACCTGTCAGAATGACCGGAACAACAATGGTCAGCATTACTTTATTCTGCATTTGCTCTCCCGATCAATTTCAGGTTCAGGTCACAGCAGCGTCTATAATGTACGACTACCAACAAACGTTCGGGGGCTATACCCGCCGGAACAGGAAGATAAACCGTCAGGGTTTAATACAGTCGAACAAAGTATAGAAGCAGATATTGAGGTATTACCTATAGCTTTTGATAAAGCTCTTCAGCAATACGACACTTGCCTTTCAAACTCACAGGTTCACTTTAAACACGAGAAAAAATAGCCCTCGCAACAGAAGCAGCACCACGATCAGGTGAGTGAGGTAACATGAAACTCTATGATCAGCTTATTCAGTTTGTAGAACAGAAGCTGGGACCGTTTGCTGGCAAAGTAGGCTGCCAGCGACATGTAACTGCGCTGCGTGACGGATTTCTTGTGTCTATGCCATTTGTCATTATTGGCAGCTTTATTCTTATACTGTCCAACCCGCCCTTTGCCGAAGATACCACAAATGTTATGGGTCGCACCTGGCTGGATTTTGTCGCGAAACACCGGTCTGTGATTATCATGCCATGGAGCATGAGCATGGGAATTATGTCACTGTTTGTTTCCATGGGGGTCGCTTACAGCCTGGCCCGCTCCTACAAAATGGATGCCATTGGTGCAGCAGCCCTGTCGCTTATGACATTCCTTCTTATTGCTGCACCAGACAAGGATGGTACATTGCCAATGCTGTATATGGGAGGCACCGGTATATTCACAGCCCTGATATCAGCGTACTTTTCGGTAGAACTGACCCGTTTTCTCTCCCGACACAATATCACCCTTCGTATGCCTGAACAGGTTCCCCCGGCCATTGAAGCATCATTTTCCCTGCTCATCCCCGTCCTGTTCATTTTTGTGACCGCCTACCCTCTCAGCCTGTTGATACAAGGCAGCTTTGGCATGCCTGTTCCCAGAGCGGTCATGGCTCTGTTCGAACCACTGGTGCTGGCATCCAACAGTCTGCCTGCCATTATTGGCGCGGTTATGCTCAGTCAACTGCTCTGGTTTACCGGCATTCATGGTTCAAACATTGTTGTCGGTATTCTGTCCCCTGTTTTTCTTACCAATATTGCCGTCAATGCCAGTGCTTATGCGGCTGGTCAACCAATACCCAACCTGTTTACACAGCCATTTCTGGATTTCTACATTGCCATTGGTGGCTCTGGTGCCACTCTGTCCCTGGCGATCCTGATGAGTTTCAGTCGTACAGCGCACCTGCGCAGCGTAGGCCGCATGAGCCTGTTGCCTGGCATTTTCCAGATCAACGAACCGGTGATATTCGGTACGCCCATTGTGATGAATGCCACCTTTTTCCTGCCGTTTGTGTTCATCCCCATAATCAATGCTACGGTTGCTTACATAGCCACCAGCACAGGGCTTGTTGCCAAAGCCATAGCCGTCACACCGTGGACGACGCCTGCCGTTATTGGTTCAGCCTGGGGAGCGGGGTGGATGATCAGTTCCAGCATTTTGACTGTGTTTCTGATTATTCTCGACCTGGTACTTTACTATCCCTTTTTCAGGGTCTTTGAAAAACAGGGCTTATGATTCATCCACCTCAAAACTGATTATGGATATTAAGCACCTAAGAGGCTTGTTTAGTTTTAAAACAGCCTCTAAGGGGCTTTCTCGAACAAGGCTTCAAAGAAGTCACCCCTGGCAAGAACTATGAATACTCCAAAAGCCGGATAGAGAAAAACTTCCCTACATGGTTGGACAAAAACAAAAAAAATTCGCTACCTGTCTCCGGAAGAAGAAAAAGCCCTTCTTAATACCCTGGAGGAACGACAGGAAGAAGCAAGAGCCACCAGCCCCGTTAAACGATCCCTTCACTGATCATTTGAAGCCAATGGTACTTGTCTCCCGATATTTACATACCAATGATAAGTTGAAGCAAGACGCAGTAGCCATTTTGGAAGCGATTTAAAATCGCTTCCTTTTCCGGGTTAAATTTTTGAAAAACTCGTCATTTATCATCATGTTTTCAGGCCAACATGTAAAAAGGCTCTATTTTTGAGTATTTTTCAGCCAGTCCAGTAGCTTGAAAAAGCCGAATAGCACGACAAGAAAGGGCAGTGTACACAGTATTTTCGCTAACAATTTCAGCTCTTGAAGATAAGCTAAAAAATGCTGCCACGTTGTGAGGGGCTTACGCTCAGGTCTTCTTATATGAACACAAAGGTCCTCCGGTGAAAGGGCTTTTTTATTATCCACGCTCGTAATTGCCGTTTGATTATAATTCCTGTCGCTACTCATAATTCAGCCCTCTGATTAGCTATGGCCTACCCCATCCATGACGACGCAATCTTCATAACTTTCCTATCTGCCCTTGCCCCATAGCTTTCATCATCTGATAGACAAGGCTCACTACCTGACGCGAAACATCCGGATTCGAAAGAAAGTCCATATCCATCCGGTTCTGAACATCCATGCTCTCAATGACTGCGCTTTGAACCGCATCAGGGAAGTCGCCGAGCATCGCCTGCTCTTGAGAGTTGTGGGCCACCTGATCAACAGCCCGGTCATTTTCAGAGACTTTTGCCACTACCTTGTTAAGCCATATCACACGATCACCATCGCTCAAATCTTCTCCGGCAAACAGGTCATTCATCTGCTCCAGAATATCACTCAGCAGTTCACTCTTTTTATCTTTCGGGGCATGACTGCCAATAGAAGTGACTGGGTTTAGCAGATTGCCTCCATCACCTTGTAACTTGAGGTGCTGCGTGCGCTTTTCCTTGAGCTTATAGTGAGTCATTTCCACCAGCTCCAGATCTATATCCTCATCCAGTCGCTCCTGCTTCAGCAACGGTAACAAATGCTTGCCAAATACATTCAGCTGCTCCAGCTCATGGTCATCGAAAGGAACAATCTGTGAGATAAACTCATAAAAACGAATATAGGAGCCAAGATCTTTTTTAAAGGTATCAAGGCTATCCTTGGCTTCTTTTGCAGCCTGGACGCCTCGCTCACACTTCTGACGATACCCCTCTTCACCTTCACTAATCGCTTCTCTCAAGCGTTCCTGAGCGTCTTTAAGGACATCAAGTGCCTCCCGGTAACGTTTGGCAAAACGATCCGCAGGCGGCTTGATATAATTCGATAAAGCGTCTTGTCCACGTTTCGGATCAAAGTAGGCATCGGCAAACTGAGTCACCTCATGCCATTGATAAATCCCCTGCTCACCCAGCTTATGTTGAAGATCATAAACCAGATTAGGTTCGGACTCTCCCGCCAGCTCTGCTACCTGGTAGTAGGTTTTAAACTCCTCCAGAACGTCCTGTGGGTCATTCACAAAGTCCAGAACAAAGGTGGTGTCTTTGCCCGGACAGGTACGGTTCAGCCGGGAAAGCGTCTGAATACAATCAACACCTGTCAGTTTCTTATCCACATACATAGCCACCAGCTTGGGCTGATCAAATCCGGTCTGGAATTTATTAGCCACCAGCATGACCTGATACTCATCGGTATCAAAAGCCTTGCGCATATCGCGCCCGTTTAGATTCGGGTTCAGGTTTCGCTCAGTGAACGGTTCCGGGCCAGATTCTTTATCATCCACCTCTCCAGAAAACGCCACCATCGCTTGTAAACGACCATAGCCTTTTTCCTGAACATACTTATCAAAGGCCAGCTTGTAGCGAACGGCTTCTTTACGGCTTGAAGTCACTACCATCGCTTTGGCTTCACCATTAAGAAGGTGTTTAACACGAGTACGGAAATGCTCAATGATCACTTCCACTTTCTGAGCGATATTATGCGGGTGAAGCCTTGCCCACTTTACCAGCTCTGATTTAGCTCGTTTGGAATCGACTTCACTGTCCTGATTTTCATCAGTGTGAGCCAGCTTATAAGCAACACTGTAGCTGGTGTAATTCTTGAGGACATCGAGAATGTAGCCTTCTTCTATTGCCTGACGCATGGTGTAGACATGATAAGGCTCTGGCTTACTGTCTTCTTTTGCATTGGGCTTACGACCAAACAACTCCAGCGTCTTGGCTTTTGGTGTAGCAGTGAACGCAAAGTAGCTGATTTTGTCACTGCCACGACGAGAAGCCAGTGTTGCATCCAGAATATCTTCGCCGGTGATTTCATCGCTGTCCGACAAATGTTCTGCCATCAACACTTCTCTCATCTGCCGGGCAGTACTGCCTGTCTGGGAGCTATGCGCCTCATCCGCAATGATGGCAAATGAACGTTTAGCCAGACCTTCATTCTCCTGAATGGCTTTCAATACATGTGGAAAGGTCTGAATAGTCACGATGATGATTGAGGTCGCATTCAGCAGTTCCTGAGCCAGCTGTGACGATTTGCTGCCCTGTGCTTCTTCCCGGTTTATCCGGGCAATCATCCCCCGGTTGTGCTCAAACTGGTAAATGGTGTCCTGAAGCTGTGAATCAAGAACGGTTCGGTCCGTAATAACAATCACCGAATCAAACACCTTATTACCCGCCTGCTCCCCTTCCGGATAATGAAGGGAAGCCAGCTGATGACACAGCCAGGCAATAGAGTTCGACTTACCGGAACCAGCACTGTGCTGAATCAGATACCTGGCTCCGGTTCCTTCTTTCCGTACACCATTAAGCAGAGTGCTCACCGCACTCCACTGGTGATAACGGGGAAAAATCATGGTTTCTTTCTTAACAATACGACCGTCAGCCAGTTCTTTATCTTTTACTTCAAGATGAAGATAACGCCCCAGAATCAGCAGAAAATTATCTGGCTGTAAGATTTCTTCCCACAAATAAGCAGTTGCGTAAGGGTGCAATTAAAAGTGTTCTATCCAGTGGCTTTCCAGTACTTATTCCAGTCACCATTAGCCCTTAAAGTTCTAAGGTTCAACATATCGTGAGCATGCTCTGGTTTCCACCATGCTCCGGGAAGTTTCAACCGGGTTTGAACAACAGAACGATTGGAGCTCTCTATTTCACCTGAACCGATAGGCAAATTGGCAGCTTCTGCCGCCTGATAATCAAATTGTCCGGGACGATTCCTGATATAGCGATGACACTCTTCCGATTTGTTGGCTTCCTTTCCAACCTTACCGTTACGATAAGGCTCAAGCTCTGCCAGAACTCTCTCTGACTCACCTGCTTTCATTCTTGTTTTTTGTTCATCAGTCCATTTTTTACGGGCTTTTTCATCTTTTCCAATGCACTCTTTAGCAGCATCTGCGATGTACTCACAAAGGTGATAGTAATCCACCAGAAAACTTCCCTGAGATGCGAATACGCGGTCTGCCTGGCTGGCAATCCACTTAGCCCCATCACTTACACAATGAATAGATGACTGCCGATTCAAACCTTGCTCAATAGCGCAACTCAACCACTGATCGCCTGCTTCACCGGGCTCTCCCATAACTACACGATGTCGCTTATCGCAACTTCCTTGTTCATAAACCAAGCAAAGCTTGGCCTCTTGCCAGTCAACTTTTCTGGCCTTGCGCTTGTCGCCTTCAGCTTCTTCATCAAAAAGAACCACTGGAATCATGCTGCCGTCCATTTCACCAATCAGCTGCTTGCCTTCTCCTACACATTCCTGACAATTTTTCAGGGAAGCTTTAGATTGCTCACTCATGCAGCGGGCGTGACCCAGGGTAATGGCTCGTACTGATGACTCAGGTACGATAACGCCATAATGCTCTTCCATTTTCTGTGAAGCTGTTGCAAAAGAACTGTCTGATGCAAAATCCACCAATCGCCGTTGTAACGGTAAAGAGTAGTCACGACAGTGGATATGGGCATTCTCGGAAAAAGGGCGTATACGATGCCCTGCAACGGTCAAGCATCGCTCACAGAGACGAACTTTGCCGTAAGTGGTCATCCAGTGGAGGTCTTTTTTTTAGTATTTGATTCAGAGTGAAGATCGTGGGCCTCTTCAAACTTTTGCTTCTCTTTATGGGCTCCCCAGTCCGTCAGAAGCTCATTCCCCAGTTCTTTAAGGTTTTCAATGACAGCTTCCTCTGCTTCATCAGCCCGGTCAAGATGACCGGACTTGGCTTCTACCAGACTGATCAATTCAGATACTCTTTTTTCAAGCTCTGGATGGGCAGCAAGTTTTTCCGCAAGGGTTTTGGAAGTAGACATGGAACGCATCGGGTGAAAAATGAACTCTTAGCATTATGGCCAAGTTCTGGGAAATTGCTGACCGGGGAACACTTTTAATTGCACCCGTTGCGTAACCTTCTGCCCCCGGATTCACAATCACATCATTGCCAGCACCACCCTCACGAGTTCCCCGGTTAAACGGCAGAAAGAAGGTATCCATCCCTGCCAGTTTTGTCGTCATCGCAACCTCAAACTGACTGACCGCAAAATGAACCAGCGCACCCCGTTTAAAGGTTAGAAGCGGTTCAGCCTTTTTGGTTTTCGGGTCTTTGGGCTGCCGATCCTTCATGTACTGAAGTCTGGCGTTATCCAGTGACTGTTTGAACGCAGACTTCAATTCACAGGTAGCAACAGGCAAACCATTAACGAATAGCGTCAGATCTATACGTCCATCATAACCATTGGGTGAATAGATCAGTTCAGGAACGACTCGCAGCCGGTTTTTGCCATAACGCTCAAGCGTATCGGGGTTAAGGTGGTGGTCAGGCCTGAAGGTACACACCTTCAGTTTTGCGCCCCGGTCTTTCAGTTCATTGCGTAAAAGCCAGAGCGTACCCTTTTTACCAAGCTCTCTGCCTATCGATTTCAAAAAGGCTTTGTCAGGGTTATTCGGGTAATGTTTAGTGAATCGTTCCCACTGTTCCGGCTGTGTCTCTTTGACATATCCCAACAGGTCTTCCGGGTAGAGAGCCAGCTCACGATCATACTGAGCCGACTCGCCCACCAGCCAGCCACTGTCTGTTAGCTGACCAATAATATAATTCTGGAAAACCAGTTCCCTTGCCTTATCCACCACAAGCTCCTGAACGCTTCACTAAATACATGACACATGTTGTGTTTTATCATGTGTGGTGGTGCTTGGATATGGTGCTTCCGCTATTTTTATAACGTTTTCAATCGGGACGCGTAATATAACGGCCAGGTCATATTCTGCGCTTCCTGCTCATTTCCACCCACCGAACCAATCAGCTTGATGGTACGCTCTGGTGAATAGCGTTCAATATAGGAACGCAAACTCTTGGCTTGAGTCCGGCGACCCGATTTCACTTCGACGGGAACAATCTCCCCTTCCCCTGTCTTAAACAGAAACTCAATTTCCGCCTTCTGATACTCCCAGGAATAGGTTGGATAAATCCCATTAGCCCGTAACTCATTCTGAACAAAGTTCTCTGCCAGATAGCCCTTATACTCAAAACTCTGTTGCCGGTGTTCCTTGTAGCTGATATCGAGTAAATGACCCAGAAGCCCTATATCAAACAGAAACAGCTTAAAGAAGTTTTCTTTCCGGTAGGCTGACAATGGTGTTTTAGGTTCACAGGCAATCGGATAACAACGGGAAATCAGTTTGGTTTTCTCCAGCCATTCAATAGGACCGGATAAATCCATGTAAGTTCTCTTGCGCTCTATCACACCATTAAAGCGATAGCGTTTTACCGATGCGTCAATATTGTTTGCAAGCTGAAGTGGAACATTGCGAAACACCATTTCAATATGGCTGGCATTGGTCTTACCACTGTATTTACCAAAGTCCCGCATATAACCTGAAAGCAAATCACCATGAACCTGGCTGACTTGCTGGCAACGTTCATTGACTCCGATATCCTGACTGCTAAACCAGGTAGCAACTGCTTCAGGCATACCACCGACAAAGTAGTAATCAAGCAGCAAATCCCAAAGCTTATTGTGGACAATTTTAGTCTGGCTGCCTTTACGAAAAGCCTGAAGAATCTTGCTATTGCCAGAGGCCATTACGAACTCTTCAAAACACATTGGAAACAGTTCGGCAGTCTCAACCTTGCCGACAGGGAACGAATCCAGAAGGCCAATATTGGACCCGGAAGCACACAGATAAAGATCAGGCCGCTGTTCAGCAAAAAACTTCAGGCTGTTCAGTGCCTCTGAACACTCTCCAATCTCGTCGAAGAACAGCAGGTCTTTTTCAGGATCAACATCTACGCCAAGTTCCAGTTCAATATTCTCAAGAACATCTGCCGGATTCAGGCTTTCCGTAAACAGCTCCCGCAGGCCCGGATTGGCAAGGAAATCCAGTTTGATCACCTTCCCGAAATGCTGCCCAAAACTGGTTTCTACCAGCCAGGTTTTGCCGACCTGCCTCGCTCCGTCCAGCAGTAATGGCTTGCGGGTAGCCGCTTGTTTCCAGTCCAGCAATCGCTGAATTAATAGTCGTTCCATAGGTTGAGATAGCCTTCAAAACCGGTATTCCTGAGGTTATTGTAGTATCGAAACCCTACCAAACCAACTTTTCAGGTACGACTTTAAGTAATAAATGCAACTTTTTTGGTACGACTTTTTTATTAAAAACCTACTTTTTAAGCCCCACTTACCGACAGAAAAGCTTGAAGCAAGCTGAGTATGGGATACATCAACGTCCGGAAACCTGTATAGAAAACCCACATTTCCTATACATATCACCCGGGCATATATAGAAAAACGGCTTTTTGTATATAGATCAGAAAGGAATAAAGCCTGTAATCGGGTCAGCCACCAGCGTCCTCTTTCTTGACGCTTCAGGGGTTCAACTAGCCAACTTTGTAGCTGTCTTCAATGAGCTGTTTCGCTTTCTCAAAATCTTCCAGCGTCTTGATATTCACTTCCAGGTCACCCGTTCCCCAATGACCAATCCCTCTCACATCACGGGTAAAACCTTTCTCCATTGAGTAGTTATCAGGGTTCAGTTTCAGATAAAGCTGTAGCCGTGGATTGTTTTTGGCTGGGTGAACCTGGATACAGACAAAGTTCTTGATGCGTTTAAAGGCCAGATACAGTTTCAGCTCCTTGCGCTGGACTTCATCCCCCAGCCCATCAATGTAGTCACACACAGTGTTGTATAACTGAACCAGCGGTTGATCCGCTTTGGCGAGATTTTCACTGTGAGTTTTATCCGGGTTTCTGGAAGTAGAAGCCGCTGGGGGGCTGGCAACTGTGGTTTCACTGGAAACCGTCTGGGCATTCACCAGTTCCAGCAGCAACAAGTCTTCATCAAAATAGCGGTAACGCATCAGCTCAATATTCCGGTTGATCTGCTGTACCGCATGTTCGTCGTATTTATTGAAGTCACTGGCAACACAGATCAGGCGAGTGCCGCTCCATTCAATGTTTTCAGCCGCTTCCTTGCCGAACTTGTCCATCACCAGCCATTTAAACTCGGCCTGATGATCCAGCAGCCAGTCCAGATAGAACAGTCCCTGATTAATTACATTCTCGTTGCTATGGCGTTTATATTCGACGATGACCGGACAACCATTTTCATCCAGTCCAAGACTATCAATGCGTCCTTTATGGGTTTTGCCGGTGCTGTATTCTGATGCCAGAAAACGCACGCCAAGAAACACTTCCATATCGCCTTCAATCAAAGCCTGAAGGTCTTTTTCCAGCCTGGCACTATGGCCACTTAACTCAACAGCGGAACCGTTCTGGAACCGGAATAGTTTGGCATCACTCATACACAATCCTGTGTTACCAACCAAAGCCAGGGCCACCAGCCCCCGAGCTTTGTCTGATCTGTTAATTGAGGTTGGTTATAACAATCCGTCCACCAGCGCCTTCATTTCCTTATCAGGCCAGAGGCAGCCTTTGCGACCTTTAACGGTCAGCGGGCGGTTATTGAGCCATTGCTGAATATCCCCATGAGGCGTATCCATCTGCCAGTCGCCACAGAAATTAATGACCTGCTCCGCCTTTTCGAAATCCACATCACAGCACACTTCCAGAGCTTCAAGAAACAGCTGGTCAAACAGTTCCTTTGGCTCCTGAAGCAAGCCTTTGTTGACACCTTTTGCCAGCAGCATAAAACGGGTTTCATCTTCACAGAACAGCACACACTGACGACGCTGGTACGTTAAAAAATGCGCGTGCCAGTGTTGCAGTTTGCCGATGGCAGGCATTTCGGCTTTTTTGGGTGGTTTTGCCGGAAGTTTTGCGGCGAGTTTGGCGGAGCAGTGGATAATCATGCGGCTTCCTTATTCCAGTGGCGAACGTCAATTTTTCCGGTGACGGCGGAGGAGATGAGGGCGGTGCGATGTTCTTTGAGAAGCCCTATCTGACGCAGTGACTTTTCCTCAAGGCGTTCAAACTTATCCAGCTTCCCTTTCAGATACTCCATAATCGCTCTTCTTTCATCATCAGGCGGGATAATCAGCGGTGTCTCTTTGATGTTGGTTGAAGAAATAGAAGCCAGGTTAGTGCTTTGCTTGGCCACCCGATAAAAATGGAACTTCGCATACGATGCCCGTGTCAGTAAATCTAACCATTCCGGCTCAATACCTGTTGGCCTGATCGCAAACACATGATTTTGATGAATACAGGGCTTTATCTCTGACCGCCACACAGCTCCTCGCCCAAGCTTGTCATTATCGCCACCTTCATTCATAAGAACATCACCGTCCTGAAGCTCATAGCGTGACAGGTCATGCGGTTCAATCTGAATATGATGAACATCGTCAAGTTTCAAATAGCCATCCTGAACATTAGCTACACGCAGCATTGGAACATTAATGGTTTCTTTATCCTTTAGATCTTTACCCTTGGGAATACCAGACTGAAGCGTAGCTGTATGCTTTAGACGACGGACAATCCAATGCTCTGGCACTTCACCCAACCACTCCACACCAGAGTCTTTCATCGGCGCATCAGGGGTAAGCCCCTTGGTGACCGCATGGGAGATCACCGCCTGACGCTTTTCTTTCAGCAGGGTAATCAGTTGCTCCTGCTTTTGGATTAGCTGGTCGATTTTGGCGGTTTCGTGGTCAAGAAAGGAGCCAATTCTATCTCCCTCTTTTTTTGGAGGTGAAGGTAGCCGCACCTGAACAAAGTTGCTGTATCTTAATGCCTGACCATCACGGACCAAATTAGTAGTGGATTGCAGTGCCTGAATATATGAAGCACTTTTAAAAAGATACTTGTAGTACTTCGTGCTAATGCCATCCCTGGGAAGGAGTGGTACATAGGCAGAACTAATTGATCCGCTATATCCACAATATTCAATCCCGCCCTGAAAGCTTCGCATACTGATAACAAAGTCACCACATTCTACTTTTTTAAGAATGTCATGCCCTTTCAGTACTTGAACAACTTTTTGCTGTTCCATCTTCATGAAAAGCTTTTGTGGAATAACTCCATACTTTTGCGAAGCGGTAAGCATTTCGTCTTCACGACTGGCTTTGTCATTTCGCTCAGCGAACATCCACTTACTGTACTCTACCCCCCAATGAGCGGGTATTGCTCCTAACCACTCAAAACCAGAGTCCTTATACTCCGGATATTTCTGATACTTGCTCATCAGGAATGAACCTCCTGAAGCAGCGCCATAATCTCCGCGCTCACCTTGTCCAGATCGGCATCAATGGCTTCCAGCGGTCGGGGCGGCTGATACTGGTAGAAATGACGGTTAAAGGGAATTTCATAACCGACAATACCCGGTTGTCCGTCCTGCTCATCGGTCTTGCCGGTATCAATCCAGGCATCCGGAACATGGGGCAACACTTCACGGGCAAAGTAGTCTTCAATGCTTTCGCTCAGAGGAACGTTTTCATTATCCCGCAGGTCCGGATTGGCTTCCGGCTGACCTTTCAGTTTGCCGGATTCATGGAAACAGGCTACTGCCTGTTCATCCTGTTCGGCAAAGTGTTTGCAGATTTGTTTCTTTTCTGCCGCTGTCATTTTTTCCGTAAAGCGGGCAAAAAACTCTTTGCGGCTCATGATCTTTGGCAAACCAATCAGGCTCTGTAAAACCTCAAACCCGGCTGGCGGTGCTAAGTCTATCTGAATGGTCGGGTCTTTCTTCTGGGCTTTTTCCAGATACTCACTGACATAGTTTTGCAGTCGTTCTTCAGTGACTTCAAAAGCCAGCTTTAATGGACGTTCAACGGTTATACGACGATAGCCGAACTCTTTAGTGTCAAATACCTTACAAATGTTGGACTCTTCAAAGTGACCATGAAGCTCAACCACCTGCTCGATCTGTTGTTCAGTCATCATCCGGCGCTTGCTGCCCAGAGATTTACGCATTGGCGCAAACAGGCTGGTCGCATTAATCAGCTGAACTTTGCCTTTGCGTTCTTTGGCTTTATGGTTGCACAGCACCCAGACATAGGTGGCAATGCCGGTGTTATAGAACATATCGGTTGGCAGGGCGACAATGGTTTCCAGCAGGTCGCTTTCAAGAATATAACGGCGAATCTCGCTTTCACCGCTGCCCGCACCACCAGTAAACAGTGGCGAGCCATTCAGAATAATACCAATGCGGGAACCGCCTTTTTTAACGTCCCTGAATTTACTGATCAGGTGAAGCAGAAACAACAGAGAACCATCTGATACACGCGGCAGACCGGGACCAAAACGACCGTCGTACCCTTTAAATTTATGCTCATCGTTTACCTGCTTCTGAACCTTTTTCCAGTCCACACCAAAGGGCGGGTTAGACAGCATGTAATCAAACTTTTCAGTTCGCAGCTGGTCGTCTGATAAGGTGTTGCCCAGTTTGATATTGTCGATCTTCTGACCTTTGATCAACATATCCGCCTTACAGATAGCATAAGATTCAGGGTTCAGTTCCTGACCAAACGCTGCCATGTGCGCCTGACTGTTCAACTCGTGAACGTACTCCATGCCGGAAGACAAAAAGCCACCGGTGCCTGAAGTCGGATCATAGATGGAACGGACAATACCGGGTTGTGTTAAAGCTTCATTGTCTTCACAAAACACTAAAGAAGTCGTTAGTCGTACAATGTCTCTGGGGGTAAAATGTTCACCAGCCGTTTCGTTGGAACTTTCCGCAAAACGACGGATCAGTTCTTCAAACACCAGACCCATTTCATAGTTCGAAATCGCTGCCGGGCTCAGGTCGATATTGGCGAACTTGTCACACACCTTGTAAAGCAGGTCGGCATCCTGAAGTTTGTCCAGAAAGTCTTCGAAAGCAAAGTGTTCAAAAATCTCACGAGCATCTTTGCTAAATGCCTGAACGTAGGCATCAATGTTATCCAGCACCTGAGTTTCACCCAGTTTGCCCAGATCCATCTTCGAAGTGTTGTAAAACGGCAAATCTGCGGTATGAAGCAACACTTTTTCCTGTGCTTCCAGTGGCAAGCCTTTTACCTGCTCGTACTTGTTCAGCACCGCCTGCTTGCTGGGAGCCAACACACATTCCAGTCGGCGCAACAGGGTAAATGGCAGAATTACACGCCCATACTGCGACTGTTTGAAATCACCACGAAGCAAATCAGCCACGGCCCAGATAAACGCTGCCGTGCTGCTGAAGTTGTTGGTCATATTGGGTTCCCGGTAATGCCTGGAGAAAATAATGGTGGGTATTGTGTGGTATGGGGTGGTAATGCTCAAGGTGAAGCAGGTATTTGAAATACACAGCTCCTCACCTCACTACCTTAGAGAGAGTTGCTATTTGAAGTTTCTGGAAAGAAAAACTGCTTCTGAAGGCGGCCCAGTGGCGGCCCGGAGATAAGAAGTATTTTGGAAAAAGTGCGAAACCCGCATGAAATATGGCGCACCTGAGTGGATTCGAACCACCGACCAATGCCTTCGGAGGGCACTACTCTATCCAGCTGAGCTACAGGTGCGTATAAGCTGCGATGGGCTGAGAATTCAACGGGCAGCGGCTGCAATACTACTGACCAGACCGCTCTTTGTCCATGACTTTTTGAGTTTCAACTCAGTGGTACTAACGTATTTGGCAAGGTAATTTTGTACCTCTTTTACCTCGTACGCATACGCCACCCTCATCCACGTACAAACCACTGTTTTGAGGAGCGCATCTGTTCTATAATCCGCAATGCTTAAGAACAATTCAGCTCACAGGTTCACATTCAGACAGATCCGTTTTCCTGACAGGAAGACAAGGTCTCAGACAATAAAAATCATCGTGTTCCTGATGTTGTCATAATGAGGATAAGCGAGTGGCTTGGGTTACACACATGCGATTGTTGACGATTTTATTGGGGGGGCTTTTCCCGATGATGGCACTGGCTAAACCGGTGCCGCTGGACGATGTTTCCCGTCAGGAAATTGCTGAACGAATAGCTCCGGCAGGAACTGTCTGTAAGCAGGGAGAGGACTGTGCAGCTAACTTAGGTGCTGTAGCCAGTGCTTCCAGTGAGCCGCGTACTGGTGAAGCCGTGTATAACCAGTTCTGTACGGCCTGCCATACATCAGGGTTACTGGGTGCTCCCAAAAAAGGCGATACTGCTGAGTGGACAAAACGGGTCAGTGATCTGGGCAGTTACAGCAAACTGCTTGAGCAGGCTTACGCCGGTATTCGTAGCATGCCTGCCAAGGGGACCTGTATGAATTGCTCTGAAGAAGAGTTTGGCAACGCCATGCAGTATATGGGAGTCAAAAAAGAGTAAACAGCCACCAGCACTCAACTCTGTTTGTTTCGCTACATCTGCACGCCTGTCAACCAGCTCACTTGTTTAATGGTCGCCCCGGAACCATTACCCAAGCGGGCTGAGAAAACCCTCCGGCTTAATGGCAAGAATTGAGCAATACACATTGTTAATGATATTTTCGGCGGTGTTCCCCATAAGAATGCCCTGACTATGATGCCCCAGAGTCCCCATGACGATGACATCAACATTCACTTCATTAGCCAGTCTCTGAATTTCCTGGGCAGGTTGCCCTTTCAGTAAATAGCAATGGATATCAGGGCGACCCTTATCAATATCCGCATCGTTCAGTGCATCATCCAGCTTTTTCTGGTAACGAAGGTGCGTTACTTCCTGCAACTCATACAGCTCTTCCTCACCAAGATGCTGCAAAGCATGATGCTCAACAGGAAGCCCCCAGACACTGACAATATGCAGCTGGGCATGTTCCTGACTGCTTAAGTAAAGCCCATTGAGTAATAAAGTACGGTTCAGCTCTACGGCTTCCGGGTCCGGGTCACCCACATCCAGTGCGACCATGATTTTTCCGGTAAAATCAGGCAGCTGCCCCCGGCTGGCCACCATCAGCACAGGCACCGGACACTTTCTTAACAACGCCAGATCATTCCCGGTCAGCTGGTTCCTTGCCAGTGGACCACAAGGGTCTGCCAGCTTGACCACCAGATCGACACCATAGTCATTGATCAGCCCACCGATAACCTGTCTGGGTTTGCCCGGGACAATACAGGTTTCTGCCTGCACACCTTCTTCCCACGCCCTGCCTTTTAATTCTTCGGAATACTCCTCCAGCTGTTTTCGGCATAAAGCTTCAAACTTTCCTTCCAGTGGCAGAAACTGCAGTCGTCGTAACACATCCAGGCTCTGGTCAAACACCGCAATAATCAGGCGGGCGTTATTATCCGATACCAGTCTGAAGGTCTGGCTTAACTCGAGTTCACTGGAGTGTAAACGGGTCACAGCCAGCAGGATGGTTTTGAACGCATGCATTGGAGGCACTCTCACAGTCGACAACACAGCAAGTATTGCAGCCTTGTGAAATTCTGCTGGCAAGAATGACTCCAGCACGCCCCTCATTCTGCCGATGACATTCTGACCATGACATTCGTTCAATGAGTAGTACATACTTAAAGAATCACTCTTCCTTGTTATAGGCACTCCTGAATTATGACGGTAAATCTGGCTGACCTGAGCATAATGGTGGTAGAAGACCATGAATTTCAGCGTGTTGTCGCAGAACAGGCTCTGAAAGGGCTGGGGGTTGAAAACCTCTGGCTGGCTATCAATGGCAACGACGCCCTCAGACAGCTGGAAAGCTCACAACCCATCGATATCGTCATCTGCGATCTGGATATGCCGGAAATGGACGGCATTCAGTTCATTCGCCACCTGGCCAACGAAGGATACGCCCAGGCCGTTATTGTCGCCAGCGCTCTGGAGCCATCACTGATCAGAACCGTTGAAGACATGGCACAGGAGCATGGGTTGCGGGTGCTGGGCGCACTGCCAAAGCCTCTTTCCAGAGATCGCATCAGGGAATTACTGATGCTCTACTCAACTCCGGACAACCTTGAACACACAGTGAGCAGCCTGCACTTCACCGAAAAGGATTTGCAGAAAGCTCTGGACGATGACCAGTTTATCCTCCACTACCAGCCCAAGGTTCTTGTCCGCAGCGGTCGCCTGGTTGCCGTGGAAGCATTGTGCCGATGGCCTCACCCGGATATTGGCATGGTCAGCCCCGCTCATTTCATCCCACTGATGGAAAGCACCGGCCTGATTCATGAACTTACCCACCGTCTTATCGATCAGTCCCTGAATCAGCTGCGCAACAACCTTGATAACAGTAAAGCGATTGCAATAGGCGTTAACCTGTCTCCTGTTGTACTGACTGACACCCAGTTACCCGATGAACTCTATAAAAAGACCCGGGCGTTGAATATTGAACCGGAACTTCTGACACTGGAGATCACGGAAAGTACGCTGATTGAAAATGCTGCCAGGGCTCTTGAAACCCTGGCCCGTCTGAAGATGAAAGGCTTTTCACTGTCTATCGACGATTTTGGTACGGGCTACTCCAGTATGCAGCAACTGAACCGAATCCCGTTCTCAGAGCTAAAAATTGACCGTTCATTTGTGCAAAGCGCCAATACCGATAAAACCCGCAAGGCCATTATTGAAGCCAATATCAACCTGGCTCACACACTCGGCATGGAGACCGTCGCAGAAGGTGTAGAAACCCTCGAGGAGTGGCACCTTTTAAATCAGTTGCACTGTGATATGGCTCAGGGCTTCCTGATTGGCAAAGCCATGGCAGCGGAAGACCTGCCTGAGTGGGAACAGCAGTGGACAGAAAAACTGCCTCTACCTCCTGCCTCTGACTGATCACATATCACATATCAAATGAAAAACAAAACCACAGACGCTGCTGTCAGGAACGACAGCGCATAATTAAAACGCCTGAGTTTGTACTCTGTATCTAACAGCTTGCCAATACCTGCCCCAAAGGCCGCCCAGATCGTGACTGACGGGATATTTACCAGGGAAAACACGACACCAATGGCAACAGCCGAGGCAACAAAGTCTTCTCCCTGAGCAGAAAATACAGCGACAGCTCCTACGGCCATCATAACCGCCTTGGCATTCACAAACTGAAACAGGGCCGCCTGCAGCATGGTCATGGGCTTGAGCGGGCTGGTCTGTGACTCGGCTTTTCCTGAGCGGGCGATTTTCCATGCCAGGTGCAGCATATAAACAACCCCGATCGCCCTTAAAACGTCCTGTAGCCAGGGAAGCAGAATGAAAGCCTGCTGCAAACCCAGCGCAACGCAGAGAAACATCACCAGAAAGCCCAAAGCAATACCGGTAATATGGGGAATGGTACGAACAAAGCCGAAATTAATACCGCTGGTTGTCAGCATGATGTTATTAGGTCCGGGCGTCACACTGGAAGCAAATGCAAAAGTGATCAATGGCAGCCACATTATTTCTGGCAACATATCTATTATTGTCCCCACACAATTATTTTTTTCTATCTCAGACAAGCTTATAACCGCTGATCATTTCTTCAATGGCTTTATTGTCACCATTACAAAGTCGGTTGATTGCCCGAAAACTCTATGTCATATCGACTATTTCATATCTACAATGTTTTGCACTGAACACATACAATACTGGCAAGCCTTTGATTAAAAGCTGGAATAATAAATGAATCAGGCCGAACAACCATTAATTGAAAATTGTCACCCTGACAAATTAAACAGCCGCTCTGACAGCAAGTGGCAACCCAGCCTCAGCCGCTTCTCAGGACCAAAATACAAAGCTCTGGCAGACGCTATTGAAGTAGCGATTACAGAAGGCAGACTCAATAATGGCGAACGCTTACCCACTCATCGCGCTCTGGCTGATCAACTGGGCGTGACCATTGGCACCATTACGAGAGGCTACGCTGAAGCTGAGCGAAGACGCCTTGTCGTTGCCAGGGTCGGTAGCGGAACATTTGTATTGGGTAAAACCTGGGAGAACCGTGACTTCAGTATTCCAGTCAGTAAAAAAGCGGAAGACGACGTCATTGATTTAACCCTCAGTCTGACGGTTCCCGCCCGAAAAGAGCAGGTTCTGGCTAAAACCCTGTTAACACTCGCACAAAACGGGTCATATCTGTCTGAGCTTCTGGATTACCACCCCGAAGCCGGGCTGCCCAGACATCGTCAGGCCATCGTTCGCTGGCTTCGATATCACGGTATGGAAGCGGATGCTGAAAACATTCTGATCACCTCTGGCGGACAACACGCCACCGTTATGGCGTTGCAGGGACTCCTCCATCATAGCGATACCGTTGCATCCGATGAACTGACCTACCCCGGATTTATTAATGCCACCCGCCAGTTACAGTTAAAACACCTTGGCTTGCCCATGGATGATGACGGGCTGATCCCGTCAGGGCTGGAAGCCTGTTGCCAGCAACACCGCCCCCGCCTGTTATACCTGATGCCCAGCCTGCAAAACCCGACGGCGTCTGTCATGCCTCTGAAACGGCGGCAGGAAATAATTGCCATTGCCAAACGCTACAACCTGCTTATTATTGAAGACGACGTTCAGTTTATCTCCCCCGAAAACCGCCTCCCTTCGCTCTACAGCCTGGCTCCCGAACAGGTGATTTATGTCTCAAGTTTTGCCAAGCATCTGGCAGGCGGCTTACGGGTCGGCTTTATTGTCAGTCCCCAAGACTTACACCACAAAATAGCTATGGCATTACGGAGCAACTGCTGGATTACCCCACCTCTTATGGCAGAAGTTGCCAGAGAGTGGATAGATTCCGGAGAGGCCTGGCAACTGATCGCCTGGCAGCGAGAAGAAATCAGCCAGCGCCGACAATTACTGCAAGAAATACTGTCCGGTTTCGACGTTGTTTCACAACCCCACAGTTTTCACGCCTGGCTTAAGTTGCCAGCCCCCTGGCGAGCTGAAACTTTTGTACGACACATGAATGATAAAGGCGTAAAACTGTTACCGTCGGAGCTGTTTGCTGTAGGCAGTACGGCTGCACCACAGGCTGTCCGGTTATGTATCAGCACACCGGACTCCCGTGAAAAATTACGCACAGCTCTGGAAAGGATTAGAGATACACTGAGTTATGAGTCAATCGATATCATTCGCCCAATGGTGTTTTAATGCTCAACAAACGACACGCGACCAATGCCCTTCTGTTCCTGACAGGCTGGATCATTTGTTTAGCGACCAGTAGTTCTCATATCAGCAGCACTAATACCAGTAACGCTATAGCACTTGTAACAACCGTCACTATTCTGCTTATCCATTTAAAATTTATTGGCAACTGGGGGAAGGAGAAAGAGGTTCTGTTAATTACTCTGTTGCTGGGTTCTACTATCGACAGTTTTGCTGGCAACCTGAACATTCTTGAGTTCTCCACCACCAACCGTCTGCTGCCACTGTGGATGGCATGTGTCTGGATACTGGCAGGAACCACCATACGACACTGCATGACGTTATGTCGCAAGAACCACTGGTATGCCTCATTGACGGGTTTTCTTTTCAGCCTCGTCCACTATTTTCTGGTCAATCAGATAAGCGATGTCGCTTTAGCGACCCCGATCTGGCTGTCTGTTCTGATGATGGCGATTATCTGGTCAATTACGGTTCCGATACTGCTTGTATTTTCAGCAGTGTGGCTGGAGCGTTACAAAAGAAACAATATGTAGTTGAAATGTCCTACGGGTTTGAGATAAAAAGTCACAATCGAAGAGCCAATAAATAAATAAATAAATAAAAAAATAAAGCTCTCGACTTAAAGGAAAAATAAATAACGAACAGGGGTGAAGTGCAACATGAGCACGCCTGCCAATGCTTCAGATATCAGTACTTTACTTAAACATAAGGCAGTAGACGTTAAAGCATGGTTCGAGTCCGGAACCTGTGAAATTGACGATTTAATCGTTCGCAAACGTCCTGCCTATGCTGAAATCACAAAGTTTATTGTGGCGGAGAAAGAAAGGGAGCCAGACCGGGTTCACTTTGACCTAACGGTGCAATACGGCGAGAAGCGCTGGATTGTCAGGCTGGAAATGGCATTTTACAGTCAGCGCTGGGTTTCTGAAGACTCAATTAAAATGCCGGGACTGATGTTTAACGCACTGGCTCCAGACGGCATGCCAACACGAATTGCCTATTACAACCTGAAATACACGCCCGTTCTGGCTGCCATGGACCCACAAACCTGGTGCAAAGGCTGGATTCAGAAAATCCTGAAACACCCGGACATAAAGCATCTGTTTGCCCATAAAATAGAAGTGCCTGAAGAAGAGTACGAAGAGTAAGCGCTTCCATGGCGTTATGCTACGCTGGTTGTGTTTTCAACCGATGTATTGAACGGACACAGTGATGAATAGCATAACAACAGACACTGTCAAACTGACGGAATACAGCCACGGTGCAGGCTGTGGCTGTAAAATTTCGCCTGAAATTTTAGACGGCATCCTCAAAAGCAATCTGTCTCTGCCCAGCTTTCCGGGGCTGCTGGTTGGTCACTCCAGTAAGGACGATGCAGCCGTTTTCGATACCGGTAACGGCGAAGGAATTATCAGTACCACCGACTTTTTTATGCCTATTGTCGACGATCCGTTCGATTTTGGACGGGTCGCCGCTACCAATGCGATCAGTGACGTTTATGCCATGGGGGGAAAGCCCCTGATGGCCATTGCGATTCTTGGCTGGCCCGTTAATATTCTGCCTGCTGAAATTGCCGGAACAGTGGTCGATGGTGGAAGACAGGCATGCGCTGACGCAGGCATACCCCTGGCGGGCGGACACAGTATTGATGCGCCTGAACCCATTTTTGGCCTGGCTGTTACCGGTCACGTTCCGGTTCAACAACTCAAGCGCAACAATCAGGCACGGCCGGATAGTCGTCTGTACCTGACCAAACCTCTGGGCATTGGCATTCTGACCACCGCCCAGAAAAAGAAGTTGCTGCATCCTGAACACTCTCATATTGCCCGGGATACCATGTGTACCCTGAACAGGGTTGGTGCAGAGCTATCCAGGCTGGACGGCATCAGTGCCATGACCGATGTCACCGGCTTTGGCCTGCTGGGGCATCTTCTTGAAATCTGTGAAAGCAGCCATGTAAAAGCCATTCTTGAAACTGACAAGCTGCCCGTCCTCCCTCATGTTGAACAGTATCTGGCACAAGGCTGTATTCCCGGTGGTACCCATAGAAATTTCTCAAGCTATGGCCATAAGGCAAGTACGTTGACAGAAAAGCAGAAGCATATTCTCTGCGATCCTCAAACCAGTGGTGGTTTGCTGGTTGCTGTTGATGAAGATTCTGAGAGGCAGTTTCATAACATTGCCAGAGCGTCTGGTCTGGAGCTAACCGCTATTGGAAGGCTGGAGGCATACGACGAAGGCCATCAGATTGCTGTTGAATAAAAAGCGCGTTGAATAAAGAGCGCGTCAAATAAAAAGCCCGAACTCAAATGAGCCGGGCTGAAAACTATCAGATGGGTCTGTTACCGTATTCACCGGAGGGCTTCTGGGGTGGATCTGCAGTAACATTCGATGGTACTTCTTCTATCTCGCCACCCTTGGCCAGAAAGGCTTCAATCTGAGCGTTGAGGCTCTCTCTGAGTTTTTTGCGAGACTCTACAGTTCTTTGATCCGCTGGTTCGTCGCGACTTCCCAAAAAACCTATGTCGACACCATCAAAACCAGCAGCAGCTTTTTTCGGCGTTCTCCGTGCCATAGCTAGATCCTCTTGGATACTGGTTCAGGAGCATCTGCTCCAAACTGATTGTAAATGTATGTTTCCGATTTTTTATAGTTATAGTCCAGCGTCATTAAAACGCTAGTTCGGTAATACCCTCCGGTCTCTTTCGGTTAAATTAAAATGAACTTAAGTTTTTATTTAAAATTATCATTACTTATATGTCTGACCTTGTAAAGTTGCAATGTCGATTCTTTGCCCATCTTTGTCGAATTCCTGTCAAGCTTCTCCTTTTTCGGTCGATGGCACTGTGTTATCAGGGTTCATGATTATCCGGGTTTATGGCGCTAAAAGGTAAAGCGAAGCAAAGCTATTTTGCTCTGTGTTTTCTGGTTTTTTCAGCACTGGTGCAAGCCGGTGACCTGAACCCTTATGGCTGCCAGTTCAAGGATATGGAAGCTTTCTACAAAAAAAAACTCGGCATAGAAACAGCGCGCATTGACTACCAATACAAGCGGGTTAAAGACCCAAAGATTCAGGGCTATGCCCAGCAAACCGGCAGGGGACGATATCGCATAACGCTGGCTAACTGGCTGGAAGACAGTGAACTGAGGGTCACACTCGCCCATGAGCTGGTACACGTCAGGCAACTGGAAAGGGGGCAGATAGACAGGACGGAGTTTGAAAAGCACTATCTGGATCGAAGCTTCGAAGATGAAGCCTTCCGACTCAGCCTGCCAATGGCCGCAGAGTTTTTCACTAAGCACAAATGTATTAAAGGCAATTCAAAGACATTAAAAAAAACGGGCCGCAATGACTGATGCCACTGCGACCCGGTTCCCACTCACTTCATCAGAGTTTTAACTCTACGCTTTATCGTTGATCTGTCGTCAACTATTACTCCTGCTCTTCCCACTTCAGGCTGCGCTCAACCGCTTTCTTCCAGCCTTTGTACAAATCTGCACGCTGCTCTTCTTCCATGGCAGGCGCATAAGTGCGGTCTACTGATACCTTGTCTTTCAGTTCGTCAGTACTCTTCCAGAAGCCAACTGCCAGACCGGCCAGGTAAGCAGAACCGGCTGCTGTGGATTCAGTGACGGTTGGGCGAACGACGTCTTTCTTCAGGATGTCAGACTGGAACTGCATCAGGAAGTTGTTGGCCACTGCACCACCATCAACACGCAGCTGTTTCATTTCAATACCGGAATCCTGTTGCATTGCTTCAATCAGGTCACGGGACTGATAGGCGATCGCTTCCAGAGTGGCGCGAACAATATGGTTACGGTTAGCACCACGGGTCAGGCCGAAGATAGAACCACGGGCATACGGGTCCCAGTAAGGCGCGCCCAGACCAACGAAAGCAGGCACCACATAAACACCGTTAGTGTCTTTTACCTTGCTGGCAAAGTATTCGGTGTCAGCCGCATCGCGTACCAGACCCAGCTCGTCACGCAGCCACTGAACAGACGCGCCGCCCATGAATACAGAACCTTCCAGAGCGTACTGAACTTTGCCATCAATACCGAAAGCAATGGTGGTCAGCAGACCATTTTCAGATTTAACCGGCTCCTCACCAGTGTTCATCAGCAGGAAGCAACCAGTACCGTATGTGTTCTTCGCCATACCCTTTTCATGACACATCTGACCGAACAGGGCTGCCTGCTGATCACCTGCCATACCAGCGACAGGAATACGGGTACCGCCTTTACCGCCGATATTGGTCTGTCCATACACTTCAGAGCTGGACTTCACTTCCGGCAGCATACTGCGGGGAATACCCAGAACCTTCAGCATGGTTTCGTCCCAGTCCCCAGCTTGTTAATGTCAAACAGCATGGTGCGGGAAGCATTGGAGTAATCGGTGACATGGGCGCGGCCATTTGTCAGCTTCCAGGTCAGCCAGGTGTCGATGGTACCGAACAGCAGATCGCCTTTCTCAGCACTTTCACGAGCGCCTTCAACGTTATCCAGAATCCACTTGATCTTGGTGCCGGAGAAATAAGCATCCAGAACCAGACCGGTGGTTTCACGAATATGACTTTCCAGTCCGTCTCTCTTTAGCTGTTCACAGATATCTGTCGTACGACGGCACTGCCATACAATCGCATTGTAAACCGGACGTCCCGTATTCTTATCCCAGACAACTGTCGTTTCACGCTGATTGGTGATGCCCAGAGCAGCCACTTCATCAGAACGGATACCGGTTTTGGCCAGCACTTCAGTCAGAACCGAGCTTTGAGTCGCCCAGATTTCCATCGGGTCGTGTTCAACCCAGCCTGGCTGAGGGTAGTACTGGGTAAATTCGCGTTGGGAAGTCCCTACAATGTCACCATCGTGGTTGAAAATGATGGCGCGGGAGCTGGTTGTACCCTGATCCAGAGAAACAACGTATTTCTTTTCAGTGGTCATAATCTTAATTCCTTATTGTTCAGCCCTGAATAGTCAAACTTCAGGCTAATCAGGGAGCGCGCCACATTCAACATTCTGTTACTCAATGGTTGAGAAAGGCTGCGCTCCTTTTATTCATTGATTCAGGCGGTCTTGATTTCACAACCCGGCGTTGCACACTCAACCGGCTCAACCTGTTTACCGAGCAGGTTGATGTAAGCCCATGCACCAGCCATTGCACCAGTAATTGGAGCGACAATCGGAACCCAGAAGTAAGGGTTAGAACGAGCGCCTGTCAGAGCCACCTCACCCCAGCCAGCCATAAAGGCAAACAGCTTGGGACCAAAGTCACGGGCAGGATTCATGGCGAAACCGGTCAGAGGGCCAAAAGAAGCGCCAATAACAGCAATCAGAATACCAATCAGCAGGGCAGACAGGGCGCCGTTGGAGGTACCGTTGTTATCATCACCAATCGCCAGAATGCCAGCCATCAATACGGCAGTAATCATGAACTCAACCGCAAATGCCTGCATATTGGTCAGGGAAGCGTGAGCGTAAGTAGAGAATACGCCGGCCGTTGCCAGACTTTCTTCAGAGCCACGAATAATACCGTTAGCCAGTTCATAATCTGCAAACAGGTTGCTATACAGGAAGTAAACCAGAGCGGCGGAACAGAAAGCACCCAGTACCTGGGCGACGATATAAGGCAGAATCTTATGTTTCTCAAAGCCTTTGAATGTGGTCAGAGCCAGAGTGACGGCGGGGTTAAGATGAGCACCGGAAATACCACCGGTCACATAAACGGCAATGGCAACCCCCAGACCCCAGACAATGGACACTTCCCACTGACCAAAATCAACACCAGCCAGAACCAGTGCGGCCACACAACCAACACCAAAGAAAATCAGAAGGCCTGCACCAATAAATTCGGCAAGACATTCTCCTAACAGGGATTTACGCATAATGATAAGTTCCACCCATCCGGGTTAAGACATTTGTTAATTCAGACCTGCCTTCTAATACATTCAAAGTGGTCTCGACACGGGGCGGATTTTTACAAACGGCAACAAACTTTATCAATCCTCCAATATTGATCTAAATCAATCAATATTCAGGAATGTGCGTTTTTTTCGGAAATTACTCACAAAAAAAGACATTAAAATAACATTGTTTATCAATTAAATTGACTCTCGCTCACGAAAAGTTCTTATTTTTTGCACGAAAAAACTTCATATATTAACAATACAAACATAAGTGCATTCAACAGAACATCAAGCGAACATACGCGAACATTGACCCAGATCATTTTTTAATTTCCGTTGCTTATTTATAGTGCGCACCAACGATCATAAACGAACATTTTAAAACGCTTTACCGTTAAACGTTATCGAAAGAGCACCGAATGAGACAAATAGAGACCGATGTCGTAATTATTGGCGGTGGCGCAACGGGCGCTGGAGTCCTGCGAGACTGCGCACAGCGTGGTATGCGTGCCATTCTGGTAGAAAAAGACGATATTGCGAACGGTACAACAGGCCGCAACCACGGCCTGCTGCATTCAGGTGCTCGCTATGCGGTAACAGACCAGCACTCTGCGGTTGAATGCATCAAAGAAAACCAGATCCTGAGAAAAGTCGCCGGTCACTGCATTTGAAGAAACCGACGGCCTGTTTATTACTCTGCCGGAAGACGAACTCTCTTTTCAGGACAAATTCATTACCTCCTGTCACACCGCTGGCATTCGTGCAGAAGCCCTGACACCGAAAGAAGCCCTGCGCATTGAACCTAACGTCAATCCACAATTGCTGGGTGCAGTTCGGGTTCCGGACGGTACCATTGACCCTTTCCGTCTGACAGCCTCTAACATTCTGGATGCTGAAGAGTACGGCGGCCGTCTGATGAATTACACCCGGGTTACGGGTCTTATTATTGAAAATGGTCGTGTATGTGGTGTCCACTGCATGAACATTAAAACCGGCGAACTCATAGATATTCGCGCTCTACAGGTAGTGAATGCTGCGGGTATCTGGGGACAGCAGATTACCGAATACGCAGACCTGTCCATTCGCATGTTCCCCGCCAAAGGCTCGCTGCTGATTGTTGATTATCGTATTAACAGTATGGTGATTAACCGTTGCCGTAAACCGGCGGATGCCGACATTCTGGTTCCGGGGGATACCATTTCCCTGATTGGTACCACGTCAGAAAAAATTCCTTACAGCGACATCGAGAATATCCGCGTCACGCCAAACGAAGTTGAAACCCTTCTGGCGGAAGGTGAGAAGCTTTGCCCGATTATGGCGAAAACCCGTGTATTACGTGCTTATTGTGGTGTTCGCCCGCTGGTATCTCTGGGTGACGACCCGTCCGGTCGAAACATCAGCCGTGGGATTGTTCTGGTTGATCATGGTAAAGCCGACGCCCTGCCCGGCCTGATCACCATCACCGGCGGTAAGTTGATGACCTATCGTCTGATGGCGGAAATGGCCACCGACGCTGTAGCAAAAAATCTTGGCAACACCAGACACTGTGAAACTGCTGAAAAGCCTCTGCCCGGTGCCAACGGAAAAAATGCAGATGTCCATGCACCCCAGGTGTCCATTCCGGTTTCTGGTTCTGCGAAATACCGTCATGGCGAGCGAGCCGCTAAATTCCTGTCTGACGACAAAAAGCAGAATGCCATTATCTGCGAGTGCGAAATGGTGACGCGCGGTGAAATTGAATACGCCGTTAACAACCTGAACGCGAAAGACCTGGTTGACCTTCGTCGTCGAACCCGTATTGGCATGGGTCCCTGCCAGGGCGAGATGTGTTCCTGCCGCGCGGCAGGCATCGTCAGCGAAATGACACACGCCGATAACTCTGAAAATGCGCTGGACAGTATCGGAGAGTTTCTGCAGGAACGCTGGAAAGGCGTTCGACCCATTCTCTGGGGTGACGCCATGCGTGAAGCGGACTTCAGTTACTGGGTATACGACAACCTGCTGGGTTACAACCAGCTGCAATCCCTTCCAGCACCGGTATCTGAACAGCTTTTTACTGAACAAGACGACAATGTCGCTGTGGAGGCCGCATGAAGTACAACAGCATTATTATTGGCGGCGGCCTCGCCGGCCTGACCAGCGCCATTCGCTGTGCCGAAGCGGGTCTGAAAACAGCCCTGATCAGTGCCGGTGACAGCGCCCTGACCTTTGCTTCCGGTTCCATTGATGTTCTGGGTATTCGTCAAAATAACTCACTGGTGCAATACCCGTTTGAAGAGATCAGTCATCTGCCATCCGGTCACCCCTACCAGAAGCTGGGAGCCGGTCAGGTTAAACAGAGTCTGCACTTTTTTACCGGGCAAATGGCTAAAGCCGGTATCCAGATGTCCAGCCATGGACAACAGAACCACAGCCGTTTAACCGCTCTGGGTGCCATTCGTCCCACCTGGCTGAGCCAGCCGGGTACTAAAGCACTGTCTATTGCAGCGCCAGCAGCCGGTCTGCGTCGTGTCGCCATTATTAACATTGCAGGCTTCCGCGATTTTCAGCCAGCACTGGTAGCGGCAGGCATGAAAAAGCATCCTGAATTTGCCGGTGTTGAATTTACCGTGGCGGACATTAACGCCGAAACCGTCAATATTAATGCCAGAAATGCCTACGAACTGCGCTCTCTGGAAATGGCTCGCCTGCTTAAGCGCGACCTGTTCAGCCAGCCCAAAGGGCTGACCATTTTTGCTTCAGCGATTCAGAAAGCAGCGGGCAACGCTGACCTGGTGGTTCTGCCATCGGTACTGGCGGTTGAAAATGGCAACGAGTTGATCAGCCAGCTTGAAGCTCATACCGGACTGCATATCTGTGAGCTTGCTACCCTGCCCCCTTCTCTGCCGGGCATGCGTATGGCCAACGCCCTGAGGCAGCGTTATCGTGAACTCGGTGGTTTGTTGCTGGAGGGTGATGAAGTTCTGTCGGGTTATTTTGACAACAATAAGTTGAATTCAATCAAAACACGACTGAACCCCTCTATGCCGCTGGAGGCTGATCATTTTATTCTGGCAACCGGCAGTTTTTTCAGTCGTGGTCTCGACAGTAACCAGTCCAGCCTGACCGATAAAACGTTCAACCTGGATGTGGTGGAAGCCGGTCAGCGTGAGCAATGGTCAAACGAACGGTTCCTCAACGGTCACCAGCACGGGTTCAGTTATTTTGGTATTGAAACCAACGAACGGTTCAACCCTTATCAGAACGGCAAGGCGATCACTAACCTTTACTGCGCCGGTGGCGTGCTGGGCGGTTTCAACCCGGTGGCCGAAGCCAGCGCCGGTGGTGTTGCCATCAGTACGGGATGGTTTGCCGCAAACCAGATTATTGCGCAGAGAAGCGGCTCATCCGGGACAGCGAAGTAAGAGGCAGTTATGTTGAATCTTATTAATACCAGTTTTGACAACTGCATCAAGTGTACTGTCTGTACCACCCGTTGCCCGGTAGCGGAAGCGAATCCCGATTATCCGGGACCAAAACAGGCGGGGCCTGATGGTGAGCGACTGCGAATCAAAAACCCGGAACTGTACGACGAAGCCCTGAAACACTGCACCAACTGCAAACGCTGTGAAGTGGCCTGTCCTTCCGGTGTTCACGTAGGTACTGTAATTCAGCTGGCAAAAGCAAAGCATGGTGGTTTTAAGAAAGGGCCACGGGAGTTTATGCTGAGCCACACCGACCTGATGGGCAGCCTGTCCTCACCGGCGGCGCCTGTCGTCAACACGGTGACCAGATTGAAACCTGTGAAAAAACTGCTGGATAAAACCCTGGGAATTGACGAGCGTCGTACATTGCCAAAGTACACAGGTCAGACTTTCCGCAGCTGGTTTAATAAACAATCGGGTACTCAGGAACAATTCAAACGAAAAATCAGCTTCTTCCATGGCTGTTTTACCAACTACAACGACCCAACCGTGGGGAAACATCTGGTCAGCGTTCTCAACGCCATGAACATTGGCGTCAGCCTGATGAAAAAAGAGAAATGCTGTGGTGTGCCTTTGATCGCCAACGGTTTCTTCGACAAGGCCCGAAAAAACGCTGAGCTGAATATGAACCAGTTCGCCCGGTCACTCACAGAAACCGAATGCGTGATTGCCACCGAGCCAAGCTGCACCATGACTCTGCGGGATGAATATCCGGAAGTGCTGGATGTCGATAACAGTGAGGTAAAAGACCGGATTTTCTTCGCCTCAGCCTTTATTGCCCGTGAGTTTGCCCGGGGCAATCAACCGGATATGAAACCCGTGAAGCTGCGCGTGGCGTATCACAGCCCATGTCATCTGATTAAAGCCGGTGGCGTGATTCATACCATGGAACTGCTGAACAGCATTCCGGGGCTGGAAGTGATTATGCTGGACCAGAAGTGCTGCGGACTGTCCGGCACCTATGGCTTTAAGAAAGAAAACTACAGCACTTCCCAAAGCATTGGTCAGGGTATTTTCGACCAGATTGAAGCACTGGGCGTGGATTATGTCGTGACCGACTGTGAGTCCTGCAAAATGCAGGTAGAAATGAATACCGGTCATACCGTTTTACATCCGTTGACGCTTTTGGCTCAATCTTTGACCTGAGCCAAACAAAAGAAGCAATGGTGACAGTATGATCCGAAAGCGGGTTTTCAAACGCAGCATTTTAAACCCGCTTTTTAAACGTGCCTGACTATCTGTTCTACCAGACTGTTCTGCCAGACGTTTGCTTTTTGCTGCATTGCCCATGTATTGAATGCTTATGGATGCCGAGAAAACCAACCGACGTTCTACCCAACCAGCTATCCAGCTGCCACAAAGCCGTCGTCATGAAATGATCATTAACCTGATAAAGCAGGAAGGCTTTGTTACTACGGAAGGGTTGGTTCAGCATTTCAGTGTGACACCACAAACCATACGACGGGATTTGAATGAGCTGGACCGGCTGGGGCAAATCAGTCGTCACCATGGCGGAGCCGGACTGGCTAACAGCAGCACTGAAAACACTCAGTACAGCGAACGTAAAAAGCAGCTGAGTTCAGAAAAAGATCGTATAGCCAACGAACTGGTCAAACGCATTCCTGACGGTTCCTCACTTTTTATTGATATTGGCACTTCCACCGAATCCGTCGCCCGGGCCCTTCTGAACCACAACCACCTGAAAATTGTCACCAATAACCTGCACGTCGCTTCTATTCTTCTGGCGCGGGATGATTTCACGGTCATCATTGCCGGTGGCGAAGTCCGTAATCGCGATGGTGGCATTATAGGAGAGGCTACCAGGGACTTTATCAGCCAGTTCCGCATGGACTTTGCCATCACCGGCATCAGCGGCATTGATCTGGACGGTACATTACTGGATTTTGACTACCACGAAGTGCGTGTTGCCCAGGCGATGATGGCAAATGCCCAGAGAACATTTACCATCGCAGACCACAGTAAGTTTGGTCGCAGTGCCATGATCCGTCTGGGGCATGTAGAAGATATTGATACACTGTTTACTGATGTACAGCCACCTGCTCCACTGATGGATCAGCTGAAACAGGGGCAGACAGAAGTGGTGGTGTGTTAGTAAATGACCTTGACAACGCTGTAGGTTGGGACGAGCGCAGCGATTCCCAACACACTGACCACTTCGTCTCCACCTGCAACCTTCTCAGCGCCCCTGATCACACTCAGTAGCAGCTTGCAGATGTTAGAGAACATATAACGTTGTCAGCTTTTGAATGGCGGCAAACTATCGTGTTGGGTATCGCTTCGCTCGACCCAACCTACGCTAACTTAATTATTGAAGCCTCCAGCAATGCCTTGGCAGCCTGCATCTCATCCATTTCGTTCCTGGCCTGTAAATATTGCTCATACTTCTGAACAGCCTCATCATCAAATCCAGGTTCAATGCCCTGCTGGTTCACTGATTCAACCATGTTACTGAGCCGTTCTAATGCCTGTTCTGGCGTCGCCGTTTCATCATCAGGCGTACCATTGATGTGGCAATAAGCTGCAAATGCCTCAATTTTTCTGTCCTCAAGTTTTTTTGAGGATACTTCTATCGCACTATTCAATGCAGATAAGCGACAATCTTTCACAGCAATCCGAGCCTGCCTGAAGCTTTTTGTTTTAAACAGCTCTTTTAGATAAACCCCGATCTGCTTCATGGTTTTTATTTTACCGAACTTTTTCAGGGCGCCCCCGGCGCTTTTTGAATCGACTTTATCGAAAAGACCGAAGTGGCGGTTTTCATCTCTGCCAACAACGACCTTTCTGGCGCTGAACGCTCCCTCCATATCATTGTCAGAGCTGGCATTTTCAGGCTCGCTCCACAACAAACCCTGTATACTATCCTGGCTAACTGATCGCATCATATCCAATTCCCCCATAAGTGCTGTCTCTAATACTGCCGATGAGTAAAACACTGACAGGGGTGGCAATCACTAACCAGCCTGTTATTTATTCTGACAAGGTACCTGCCGGAAAGTATGTACCCCCGCCAGTACACGGGTCACTGCGGTTATCACACACAGTATGGTGAACACCGTGGCAATCTGGGGGAAATAGCCCGGCAGCAGGCACATGGCAATAAAGAAAAGGATGGTTTCGGTGCCTTCTGCCAGCCCACCCAGATAATACATGGACTTATTACGGTAAACCGGGTTATCAATATTCTGCTTGGCAGCAATGGCGGCAAATGCCAGAAAACTACTGCCCGTTGCCATAAAGCCGCACAACAACAGGCAGGCTGTTAACGCATTGGTATCCGGTGCAGCCAGCGCAAAACCAGCGATAATGGCCGCATAAAATATAAAATCCAGCACAATGTCCAGAAAGCCACCCACATCGGTTGTACCCTGTATGCGTGCCAGCGCACCATCCAGCCCGTCCATCGTCCGGTTTATGCAAATAAGCAACAGTGCCAGCATATAACTGTGGTTAACCAGGGCAGGCAGAGCCAGCAGGCCAATAAAAAAGCCGGACACCGTTATCTGGTTGGGCGTAACACCAAAGGTATTCAGCCTTGTGGCAACAATGTGTAACGCAGGTCTGACCAGCGCAGCGCTCCAGCGATCTAGCATATCTCTAACAACGTATCGTTTGATGGGTTAAACGCAAAACCCTGTTCTTGTCAGCAACGTCGTCTTCATCGTGGGTAACAAGAATAGCGGGTATATTGCGTCGGGCAACGGTAGTAAAAACCAGTGTCCGGAAATGCTCCCGGGTCTCGCGGTCGAGTTTCGAAAAGGGTTCGTCCAGCAATAACGCCCGGGGCTTTGCCGCCAGTGTCCGCATCAGGCTGACCCTGGCCGCCTGACCGCCAGACAACTGTCGTGGATAAAAGTCAGCATAATGTTCCATACCAATGTCGGCAAGAGACGTCAGGGCCTGCTGCCGCTTTTCAGTCAGACTTCCTGCGGGAGCCGCAAACATCAGATTTTCCACAACCGTCATGTGAGGAAACAGCAGAGGGTCCTGAAACAGAATCCCCACCCTTCTCTTTTCCACAGGCTCAGGTCGCAGAGACTGGTTGTCCAGTAATACATCGCCACTGACATCAAACTGCTCACCCAGCGTTCCGGCAATAAACGACAACAGAGTCGATTTTCCACAACCACTGTGTCCCATCAGGCTGAATACCTCGCCAGCAGCCACTGTAAGACTGACTGGTTCAAACAGCTGCCGGTTGTCCAGACCAATAACGACCTGTTTCAGTTTAAGACTCATACCAACTCCTGATCATCCCTGCCATTGCTTTTTGCGGTTAATGAAACGGGCAAACAGAAAGCCAGCCAGTGGCAACAGCGCCTGAGCCAACCCGTAGATGGCGGCCAGACGACGATCATAACCAGCACCAACAGCAACCGCTTCTGTTGTGACAGTCAAAACACGGCCAGCCCCTAATAATAACGTGGGTAGATATTGAACGACACTGACAGAAAAACCTACAGCCCATGCGGAAATAATCGCTGGTTTCAGCATCGGCCATTTCACCTGCCACCAGACACGCAACCAGGACACACCAAATGTCAGGGCAACCGTCTGATAACGATCATCAAATGCCCTGAAAGCACCATGCAACCCAAGATAAACATAGGGAAAGACCATCAGCAGGTGTCCAAAGCTGACCAGAAGAAAAGGATAATGGTAAATGCCTGCCCCAAACAGCGATTCCCCTGCCGCAGGCAAACCGGCAAACAGCGTCATCTGTGGAATCAACAGGCCGATACAGGGCAGCATCAGAGGCCAGAAGCGTCCCCGCTGGTTTTGATATTCCAGCATCACCAGACTGGCGACCACCGCCGTAAGGCTGCTGACCAGTCCCAGCTTCAGGGCCAGCAGCAACGGGTCTGAAAGCATAGCAAAATGATGTTGCCAGTATTGCAGTGAAGTGACAGAAGGCCAGATATCGGGAAACCGCCATCGCCCTGCAAACGACCAGACCAACAGAACAAGGTTTGCTCCAATCGATAACAGTGCCAGAACCGGCAGGGTTGAAAACGCCAGCCAGAGTACCGGGTGCCGAACCCGCTGACGCCCATTCAGCCACACCCGATGCGCAACAGGTGCCAGCAGACGTTCAACCATTGCCCAGAAAAACAAACCGCCCAGCGTTACCAGCAATAACAATATCGCACCGGCACTGGCTAACATTCGAAAGTTCAGATCAGGATTCTGAAACCAGCGCAATACCAGAACAGCCAGCGGTGCCGGTAATTGGGGACCGATAATCAGGGAGGCATCGACAACGGTCACTCCGTAAACCAGCACAGCATATAAGGGCAGTTTTAATTGCTTATACAGCTGTGGCACCAGCACTTTCCACCACGCCTGAATCCGGTCATAACCCAGACTCTGCGCCATCATCAGCTGTCTTTGTGGCTGTAACTGCTGAAGAATACCCACGCACATTAACAGCAGAAAAGGCACACTCTTAATTAACAGCATCAGAATCAGTGAAAACCCCTGCGGATCATTCACCGTTAGCCACAGTGGCGGTTCACTCCAGCCAGTGAAAGGAACCATGACCCTGACCAGCCAGCCACTGGGAGCGATCAGAAAGCCCAGGCCAATGGCAAAAGCCACATGAGGCAACGCCAGCGCAGGCGCAATGTACAACGTCACCCAGTTCCAGAAGCGCCCGCCCCACAGCAGGCTTAAGATAGTGAGAGTAATTACCAGTGCCAGAAACGTAGCCGTCAGCCCGGTAAACAGGCTCAGCCAGACCGACTGTAAAAGCCCGGGCCAGCCAAACAGCTGTTGCCACACCTGCTGTAACATTGTCGTTGAAAATGAGTCAAACCCCAGTGCCGGATAATAACCCACTGCGGGCAGAACCAGACCGGCAACACCGGCAAACAGAGGCACCAGACAGCACAGCACTACCAGAACAGTGCCAGCTTTTAATAATGTCTGAACTGAAAAAAAAGATCGGTTAATGTCTGACATCACTGATACCCGTATCGTTTGAGCCAGCCATTAGCCAGTGCGCCATGCCAGCTGAAATGCGGCTCGGGAATCACATCAAACCGTGCCGTTGCTTCAGGGCTGACATCCAGCAATGACGATTGCAGAACCGGTGGATCACCCCATACCGCCAGATCAGCCTTGCGTTGCTGAGCCTGTGGCGACATCAGAAAGTTAATGACCACCTGTGCGCCCTCTTTGGCGCTGCTGTTATACGGGATGGCGAGAAAATGTATATTGGTCAACGCTCCCTGTTGAAAAGCATGACTGGAAACGGAATGGGCAAGATTGCCACGGTTCACTGCCGCAGCGGCTTCAGCCGGGTTAAAACTGATCGCCATGTGCAATTCACGGTCATCCAGTAACTGCATCATGTGCTGGTCACTCTGGGGAAAACGGCGACCGCTGTACCAGCCAACTTTGTGTAACTGGTCAAGATAGCGCCAAAGAGGTTCAGTAACTTTATCAAAATCAATGGCATCAACAGGCTTCTGCAATGCCTGAGTGTCTTCCACCAGCTCAGACAACAGTTGTTTCAGAAAGGTCACGCCATGAAACTGCGGGGGTTGTGGATAACTGATTCGACCGGGATGCTTTTTGGCATACTGCAGCAGTTCGCTGGCAGACGTTGGCACCTGTGGTGTGACCGCCCTGTCGAACATCATCACCATTTGTCCTACGCCCCAGGGCGCTTCCAGTCCGTCAACCGGTGTCGCAAAATCAATATCAACAGGAAGTCGTTTATCAACGAGTGAATCATTCGGCAGCTGGTCGGTAAACGGGCCATACAGAAGGTCAGCACGCTTCAGGGCGGCAAAGTTTTCGCCATTCACCCAGAGCAGGTCAACCCGTCCCTGAGAATGTCTCTCTGAACTTTTCTCTGACAGGATAATCGTGACCGCTTCGCTGATGTCGCCCACTTTGACATGCACAAGATTAACATTGTGCAGTCGTTTAATTTCCCGTCCTGCCCACTGGATATAGTCGTTTGCCCTGGGATGCCCACCCCAGGCATAGAAATAAACCGTTTGTTCTTTTGCCTGATTCTCAATATGCGCCCAGTTTGCTGCCCGGGCCGGCACCATAAACAATGACAACACTATCATTAGAAGCTTCAGTGCCAGTGCTTTCGGCGTCAGCAGCTTCCTGATACTTTTTACTATTAAAATACGGTTAATCAACAAACAATCCTTAAACGCAAAAACGCCAGTGACTCTAAACCCTTAGAATCACTGGCGTTATGATACGGCCAATAGCGAAATTATTCCGCCAGAGCCTTCATATCAATACCTTTCTTTTTGGCAATGTATTTCGGAATCAGGGAGACTCCAAACAATACCAGGCCAGCTGCCGCAAATTTCACCAGCAGCATTGGCGAGACACCATTAGTGGCAATATCACCTGCCATATAGGCAAAAATGAAAGCACCCGGTGCCATAGTTACCAGAGAGACCAGAGAGAAAGTCATCAGGTTGATACCAGTCAGGCCATAAGCAAAGTTCTGCAGGCTGAATGGAAACACTGGCACAAGACGGGTCAGGATCAGGAAGCTGGTACCATTTTGTGCAACACCGTCGTCAATTTTTTTGAAGATCGGGTTATCACCAAACTTGCTCAGGATCGCGTTACGCAGCAGAAAACGGGCAACGATAAAGGCAGCGGTTGCACCCAGCGTTGCTGAGAACAGCGCCAGCAGTCCACCCACAACAGGTCCAAAAGCGATACCCGCCACAATCGTCAGGGCGCTACCCGGCAACATCAGCACACAGGCAAAGATGTATACAATGGCATAAACTACATAGCCCATAGCACCAAAGCCGGCAATCCAGTTCTGCAGACCTTCAACATCGGTCAGCAGGGCCAGCACTCCGGTCTGCTGAGCAACAAACAACAGCGCTGCAATAACAGCAGCAATCAAACCAATTTTTACAAATTTCATGTTTTACTCTGTTTGGGCGTAGGTTAAATGTTCATGCACTTAATAAGGTTGGCTTTGCTCTTGTAACGGTTCATCCACGCCTTCACCGGGCTGGCAAGAACGTTGTCAGGCGCATCGTCGTTTTTCATCACAACGGGTCCCCAGAGCAGGTCAAGAATGTGCCAGGATTTCGTACCCACCCCCATCATGGAGGCACGGCAAGCAGCACAATACACGACTACATGCTCAGTTTCGAACTCTTCCACTCGACGTTTGATAACGCGGGTAGCAACGTCCGGATTGGCCGGTACCACCATGCCACCAAAACCACAGCAACGGGTGTTTTCGCGGGTGTATTCAGGCTCAGCCGTTTTGTAACCCAGTTCATTCAGAATCCAGCGAATGCCATCCTGCAACTCTTTTTCATAACGGGTAGAGCAGGAGTCATGGATAGTGAAAACAACATCGGAGTGCTTTGCCTTTGAGCGCAACGCTTCCGGCAAACCGATTTTTGGCAGCAGGCTCCACAGAGAGACAGGCTTTTGCCCCTCAGCGCCTTTTTTGATCATCCCAAAGCAGCTCTGACAGGCAACAATAACCTCTTCAGCATTGACCTTGTCAAAGTCTGCCTGCAGCATGTCAAAGCGTTCTTTGAACAGTTCCGGCTGACCAATAGCCGCCGTTGGTTTGCCACAGCATTTCTGAACAGCGCCCATATCAGGAAACACCTGCTTCAGGTAAGCCACTGTCTTCTTTACTGCTTCCGGGTTATACGACGGCAAACTGCAACCCGGCATGAAAATCTTTTTAGCCATGTCGATTACCCCTTGCTCGCCATAGTGAAGAATCGGGAAAAGCCCAGCTTCTGGTGCATGTTAATGCCTTTGTGACCCGGCATTGGCGAGTTGCCGCCATTAGCCTTAACAAAGTCAACACGGGCTCCCAGGAAGATCTCTTTCATCGGGAAATCTTTCGGGCAGGCAATGGTACACTGATCGCAGGCATTACAGGAGTAAGCCAGCAACGGGTCCATGGACTGCTTTTCAATAAAGTCACTGAACAGTTCCTTCGGGCAATCGCCGAAGTCGTTCATCATCACGCACTCTTTCATGCACAGCTTACAGGAACACTGCAGACAGCGATTGGCTTCCTGAGCCACCTGTTCAGCCGTAAAGCCGAAATCCACGGGCTTAAAATCGCGTTTGCGTTCATCGGCGTCACGCAGTTCACCATGCAGGCGGGGAGCGTTTTCTGCGCCTTTCGGCAGAGGAACATTCAGTCGGGTGTCGTAACTGTATTCCTGTTCAAAATCACGCCCGTCGGTCAGTTCACGGTCAGCCAGGAAACGTTCAACACTCAGGGCAGCCTTGCGACCGAGAGCCATTGCCTGAATAACGATGGCACCACCACTGGCATCACCAGCAACATAAACGCCCGGGATAGACGTCGCCAGCGTCTGCTGGTCAACCACATACCGGCCACCACGGGACTGTTCCAGAGCACCGTCGGTAATATCCGCTACCGCCTGCCCCGTTGCAAAGATCACCGTATCCACGGCTACTGTACGACACTCTTCGCTGTATTTCGGAGCAAAGTTGCCCTGCTCATCAAAGATGGAAATGACTCGCTGCAATTCAATACCGGTCACTTTGCCATCTTCAGACAAAATGCGCTTAGGTCCCCAACCGGCATTGAACAGCACACCTTCTTCCAGAGACTCTTCAATTTCAATCTGGCTGGCTGGCAGGGTTTCCATGGATTCCAGGGAGCACTGGTGTACTTCTTCTGCGCCAATACGCCAGGAAGAACGGGCGCAGTCCATCGCTACGTCACCACCACCGATAACCATCACACGTTTGCCCGCTTTCGGGAACGCCCGGGTTTCAGAGATTTCTTTCAGGTAGTCAACGGCTGAGAATACGCCTTCGGACTGATGCCCCTCAACAGGAATAATGGAGCCGATATGTGCGCCGTGAGCCAGAATCACTGCGTCAAACTGTTTGCACAGCTCAGTGAACGGAATGTCTTGACCAATCTCGACACCAAAGCGGGTATCGACACCCAGCATATCGAGATAGCTGTATTCGAAATCAATCACATCACGGGGCAGGCGGTATTCAGGAATACCCACACGCATCATACCACCGTAGACGTCCAGCTTTTCAAACAGGGTAACAGCGTGTCCCTGACGGCGCAGTTCAATAGCCGCCTGCGCACCTGCAGGACCGGCACCTACAACAGCCACTTTTTTACCGCTGTCTTTCTCTGTCGTCAGATCCCATTGAGCTTTATCGTCGGCCTGTTCTGCAATAAAGCGCTTGATACCAGCGACACTGACCGGCTGTTTAAACTCGGTATTGCGACGGCAAACCTGTTCGCAGGGGTGGGCGCAGATACGCCCCAGGGTTTGCGGCATAAAAATCTTTTCACGCACAACACTCAGGGCGTCAGCGTATTTGCCTTCACCGGCAAGGCGAACATACTGTTTTACGTCAGTGTGCATTGGGCAGGCAGACTGACAGGCGGGCGCTTCATCGCCCATGCAGCCATCAACGACATCGCGAGCAGCGTCGTACAACTTCTGGCTGAAAATTATATTTTCCATAAAGGATTCTGCGTTAGGGTCACTCAGGCTCTTTGAAAATACTGAGCCTGAGCTTTACAAGAGTGGATGTTCAGACGATCAATCAGCTGCCTGCGTTAATAACCGCAGCGCCTTCTTTCTCAGCTTCGTAGTAAGCGTGACTCCACTCAATCCAGGAACCATCGTAGTTAAAGACTTCCTCAGCACCCAGAACCTCTTTCAGAACCATAGTGGTGTGAGCAGAACGTACCCCCGACTGACAGTAGGAAATCACTTTCTTGCCTTCAATCAGGTCGCCATAAATTGCTTTCAGCTCTTCCGCACTTTTCAGGGTCGTGTCTTCATTCAGCGCGGCAGTCCACTCCAGGAACTGACTGGCAGGAATAGCGCCCGGACCGAATGCGCCAGACAGTGTCTGAGAACCGTCGTGTTCACCCAGACCGCGGGTATCAATGATCACCCAGTCTGAATCGCTGGTTGCATTCATCACCATTTCAAACGTTGCCAGTTCAGCTTCGCTGTAGTCAGGTGCTGTATAGTCTGTTGCTTCAACCGTCGGGTTGGCACTGCCGGTTGGCAGACCTGCACCGCTCCAGGCATTCAAACCACCATCCAGATAGCGAACATCGTTGTGTCCCAGCATTTTAACCTGCCAGTAAAGGCGGGCAGCATCATGATGGTCATCTGCCGCATAAACGACAATCGTACTTTCCGGCGTAGCTCCAAAGCTACCCAGCAGTTGCTCCATCTCATCCTGCCCTGGACGCATGCCTCCGTATGGATAAGCGTCACCAGAGGCAGAGTAATCAGAACGCCATACCGTGAAAGACCCCTGAATCGGGCGGTTACCACGTACCGGATTCAGGGAACCAATCACGACAACGTTCTCGTCAGATTCCATCAGCTGCTGCAGTGCTTCAGGTGTAATAAAAGCGTCTGTGTTCGCATACTCAGCGATTTTCATTGCCTGTTCAGTCGCATCCACGTTCACAGCCTCCACACCAAACATTGCACGGTACACAGGCATAGCTACCACTGCAGCACCGGCCAGCACTGCAGCAGCTAATGTCTTCTTTTTCATGTCGTTCCTCAGAATATATAGTTTTTACTTTTCTTTCAGCCACAGCACACTGCCATTTACTGACAAAATGCTGAAGGAGTGCTGAAAAAAATTTAATCTGATTATAAATAGAACAAAATTTTCTATATTGCTTCAGATCAAAACCATTAAGTATCGCCATCTAAATCGAAACAATTTTAGTTCCAAAAATACCACCCGGATTACACATTTCCGAAACAGGATAAAAACAAGAGCAACAATGGAGCACAATTACGAATAGAAAAAATGATTCGTTTATTTCATTAAATGGAACACAACTACCATGTAACCAGCTATCACACAGTCACGACACAACAGCACCAAATCACGATAGACTGCCAGCCTTTGAGTATGATCTTTGACTATCAACCAACCTGACCATCACCCTTGTTTTTTAAGTGATTAACGGGGAAGACAATGCAAAAAACTGAGCAAATCATCAACGGTCGTTTGTACAAAAAACCATTACAGCCTGTTGTCGTTATCTGCATTGATGGCAATGCACCTGAATACTTTTCGTCAGCTGTTATATACCTTTGATCACTAACTTTGCTATTGCTGAAAACACAGGTAAAACGTTACGTAATTTCGATGCCTTTTACCTGGCGATGCAATAGTCCAAACAAGCGCTTATCTCTCCAGAAACAGCAGCTCCATAATGGTTCTGCTGTTTTTTGTTTTACGGCATTCGCCAGTGTATAAATTGACTTAACGGTTAATGTTTTCAACACTCATTAGTCAAGGTCGTTGATGCTCGATATTTTTCAACAGGGGATCATGGCTGGAATTGCCATTGCTGCGCCCGTTGGTCCCATTGGTTTATTGTGCCTGCGCCGAACCCTGAACGACGGTCGGCTGGCTGGACTTGCTTCCGGGCTTGGAGCAGCCACTGCAGATGGTTTGTATGGCATGATTGTCGCTGCGGGCTTAACTGCTTCAGGACTGCTGGACAGTCATGCTGGTCAATTGAGCATTGCTGGCGGTTTGTTAATCGCTTTTCTGGGGATGCAGGGTTTGCGAAGTTTTCTGAAAAACAATAAAAATTCAGAAAAAGCAGCCGCATCACCTGCCAAAACAACTATCCTGGCTGCTTTTTCTACAACATTTATTCTGACCATCATCAATCCGATGACCATTCTGATGTTTGCCGGACTGATTGCAGGACTAAACACTGTCGTTCATTCTGAATCAGGTTCAGCCTATTGGCTGGTTTCTGGTATTTTTCTCGGTTCAACCATCTGGTGGCTTTTTCTGGTTCATATCGCCTTGATAGCCAGATCGCGTTTAACCACTGCGGTTACCCGCTGGTTCGATTTTGCCTCAGGCACTCTGCTGTTACTCTGGGGTTTGTGGATCGCGCTGAAAAGCCTGACTTAAAAGGCTTCATTCACACCGACATAAATGCCACTGTCACCATTACCCCAGGCAAAATCTGCCCGCAGATTAACACCCGGCTTCAGCTCATAGCGATAACCCAGACCCACAGTATGAATCCATGGCTCACTGCCAAGGTCAGACACATCGAGTCCCAAAGTGCCAGCTCCCAACCAGTACACCATACCGTGCCTGCCCGGCAGGTCGTGGCGATACTCTACCTGGCTCATCAACATCTGCCGTCCACGATACCGTCCTGTCGTATACCCACGAAGACGGTCCTCACCGCCCAGTTTGGTCATGTTATCCCAGGTCACATCGCCAAACTTGAATTCCGAAGCAAGTTGAAACGCCAGAACACCAGGCCCTATCGCCTGATACTCACGATACTCCAGCGCCAGCTTCCTGAAATTATGCCTGCGATCTGCCGAACTGGTATAAAAGCCACCGTCGGCTTGCAATAAACGACCACGCTTAGCATTCAGGCCAAAATCCCTGCTGTCGTACATAGCGTGAAAGGTAGCACCTGCGGTGCGTACATCCTGAGGGAAAGCTGAAGACGTCGGAGGCTGTGCCTGATGTGATTCAACAGAGCCTTTAACATTGTTCTGGCCCAGAGATGCACCCGCCCCAATATAAAAAGCGGGCGCCATGCGGAACATATACTTTGAATTAACAAGCAACGTATCCAGGCTGAAAGAGTGCTTATTGCGATTCCTCTGCCCATCCCGGATGCCGGGGCCGTAGAAAACATCATTTACTTTCTCGGCAACACCCCAGATATATAAACGACGTCGATCTTCCTTTAGAAATACCTGAGTATCCAGATCCAGACCAACATTGCCTTTTGATGACCCGAATACTGTCAGGGTAATTGACGAGGGCTGACTAACGGTATCCTCTTTATCCACCACAAACAGGCCAACCGATGAAACACCCAGTCCAAAACCGGAGTCAGGTGTAGCAAAAGGCCCCGGTACCGCTGTCCAGTCAATACCATCATCCGGGTTAAACTCACCGTCAGCTCCCAGCCTTTCCAGTTCATGTTCTACCCAGTTTGACACTTTGCTAAACCAGCTTTGTTCTGGTTGTACAGCCTTGTCTTCTGCATAAAGGGACAGAGAACTCAGTAGTAAAAGAACCCCTCCAAACAACTGGCCTGGTGATCGATTGGGCATGCCTGACTATCTACATCTGGTGAATGAAGGGAAGGAATACTATGTGTCTGGAAAGCAGGCTTCAAGTTTCCTTTTAATCAATAGCGAGGATTAAACTTTTCCAGATATTCTAAAACCCTTACCCGGCTCGTTATGGATGAATAACAGACCGGATAAAGGTTTTACGTCGTTCAGTTTATGTTGTTTGTGTTTGATGCGCTGCCAGCCCGGATAGCTTGTGATTCTTCAAGAATCGCAGTAACAGTACAACACTGAAAAATGCCGTGAGTGTTTCCGCAAACAGAATGCTGGACCAGATACCTTTCTCTGGAAAGAACCCTGGCAGCAGAACAATACCCAGCACCACAAACACAAAACCCCGACCAAGGGACAACAGTGTCGCCTGATTAGGCTGTGCCGTTGCCTGAAACAGGTTGGCAATAATCATGTTCAGACCCATCAGTGGCGGAGCCAGAAAATAGAATCGCAGAGCCGTTGTTGCCAGTTCAATCAGCTCTGGCCTGCCAACAATATAAAAGCGCGCAATGGCTTCTGCCGCCAGCCAGACCACAACCAGATAGATCACCCCGCTGACCAGTACCGAGCGCAACCCCAGAAACAGAGTTTCCCGAACACGTTCACTGTTGTTCGCACCATGGTTAAAGCTGATAATCGGCTGACACGCCTGGGCAATACCCACCATCGTAAACAGAGCAAACACACCGACGTTAGCGGTCAGGCCATAGGCGACGACATGCCCCTCACCGTACTGACTTAACAATACGACATTGAACAGCATGATGGTCATGGCTGAAGTCACTTCGATAAAAAAGGTGGGTGTTCCGATTTTCAGAATGCTCCGAACCTTATCAAAGCCCAGCCCCTGAATACTTAGACGCAGGTGTCCACGCTGACTGATAAAATGTGTCAGCAGAATACAGATAATCAGAATCTGTGAAATACCGGTCGCCAGTGCCGCCCCTGTCATGCCCCAGCCGAACTCGATGACAAACAGATAATCCAGCACCAGGTTGGTAACAGCACCACCTGACATGGCATACATCGCCAGTCTGGGGTTTGTGTCGTTACGGACAAAACAGGACAAAACCCAGGCCAGTGCATAAATCACGAAGAATTTGAGCATCAACCCCAGGTATTCATTCGCAAGGGATGCCATGTAACCTTTAGCGCCCACCAGCGCCATCATATCCTCAAGCCAGTAAAGGCCGGCAGCCACCAGAACAACAGACACGATCGCAGTAAACAACATTGCCTGGGTAAACAGGGATTGTCCGCCCTGCAGGTTCTTTTTACCAAATTCAATAGACATCAGTGCTGCACCACCAATGCCAATCATCATCGCAACCGCTGTAAAGAAGGAGAAAAACGGTATAGTCAGAGAGATAGCCCCCAGACCTTCAGAGCCCACACCGCGACCAATAAACAACGCATCCCCCATAATAAACAGGGATTTAATTAACATGCCGGAAAGGGCTGGCAATAAATACCGGTAAAATGAAGAACGCACCGGGTCTTCATGTAGATTTATCGTTTTTTTAGACATACGCACACTTCCTCCCTGAACCGGGAGTAAAAGACAGATAGAAAAAGAGTGAATGGTATTCTCAGGCGGGAGAGATAGTACTTAAAGGGACAGAACGCGCATTTTATGGTGTTATTTGAACACTCTCTTACGAAAAGCGGCTGGCGACTCGCCGGTCAGTCTTCGGAAAAAACGACAGAAGTAAGAAGGGTCGTCATAACCCATTTCAATCGCAATGGTTTTAACGGCTTTCGTGGTAAAAGCTAATTCCCGGTGTGTTTCCAGAATAATACGGTCGTGTATAAGGCCGGTGACGGTTTTGCCGAGGTATTTCCGGGTCAGCTCATTCAGGCGCTTTCCAGTCAGGTTCAGCCGGTTTGCGTAAAATCCGGTTTTGCGTTCCTGACAAAAGTGCTGATCAATTAACTGCAGCAGCTGGCCTATACGTTCATCGTTAAACTCGCTGTGGGTTTCCCCCTCCGATGTATAGCCCGCTAAATAGTATAAAAAACTGCTTAACAATGACTCCTGCAAATCCCAGTCCGGTTCTGCCTTCTTATTTTCACGCACCATAATGGAGAACAGTTTTCCCAGCTCCTGCTCTGCCATTTCATCAATATTGATATAAGGAACCCTGGCCTGATGGAAGGAAAACACCTTTTCCATCATCCGGTTCTGCCTGACATTGCTGTCAAGATAACCCGGTTTGAAGGTTATCAGCCGGACATGATCTCCGAGCTGGCTGGATTCATGAACCTGCCCGGGAAAGATGGTATACAGCCGGAGTGCCTTCACAGGATATTCAATAAAATCAATGCTGTGCCTGCCACCGTCCTTCCTGCTCCAGATGATTTCAAAGTACTCATGACGATGCGGCCTGATGAAAGAGTCATCGTTATCAAACTCCAGAACGTTCAGCGGACGTCCGCGCGGCATAGTCACCTGTTCAATTGAACTACTCACTGATCCCCTCTACCCCGCTGAATGAAAAATAACCCCGAAGCGATGGCAACGGGGTTATTTAATGTTAGCGATTGAAGCGGCTTCGATTAAGCGGCATTCAGAACGCCTTTCTGTTGCATTTCTTCAATATTCACAGGCTTGGTAAAGAACGCTGCAACACCGGCAATGACCAGCATGATCGCAGAAATCGTGTAAGCCAGACCATAGCTGCCTGTGGAGTCTACAACAATACCTGCCAATACGGGTCCCATGAAACCACTGGCTCCCCAGGCAAGGTAAAGCACACCAAAATTAGAGCCGTAATTCTTGATACCAAAATAGTCTGCTGTCATTGATGGGAATACACTCAGCAATGCACCATAACTGATACCGGCAATGATGGCGCCAAAAACAAAGCCCATTTCGCCACTGAAAGACGGGAACAACAGCATATTACCGGTTTGCATGGCAACAGCCAGTAACAGGGTAGACGTACGACCGATTTTATCGGAAAGCATCCCCATCATAATACGGCCCAGAGTGTTGGCAACGGCTAACAGGGACACCAGATAAGCGGCATCTGTCAGATTACCCTGCATTGAGGCAATGCTGGTAATGTTGCCAATCAGCATCAGACCTGCTGATGATGCAAACGCAAACGCAATCCACATCAGATAGAACTGGCGGGTTCTCACCATTTCACGCCATGTAAAGTCATAGGAAGCGGCCTTTCCAGAGACTGCTTTATGACCTGCCGGTACTTCGGGTTTGTAGCCTGCTGGAGGAGTAACAATCGTCAGGGCCATTGGCACGCCGACAACCAGTACGACCACACCTAAAGCCATAAACGTTGCACTAACGCCCATACTGGCAATCAGGGCGCTGCTTAATGGCGCCAGATACAGTGGAGCCATACCAAAACCGCCAGCGATCAGACCATTGACCAACCCTTTTTTGGAAGGATGGAACCATTTCATGGCGGTCGGGCTAAGACAAGCGTAGGCAAAGCCAATGCCTGTACCTACCAGAACCCCAAAGGTAATCAGAAGTGCCAGAGGCGTTGTGGCGAAAGAAGAGGCCAGCATGCCCAGGCCAACCATGGTGACACCGCCAATAACCAGTTTGCGTGGCCCCATGCGGTCTTGCAGGTTACCGGCTATCAGTACACCAAAGGCAAATGTAACGACGGCAATCGTATAAGGCAGTCCGGCTTCTGCGTTGGTCCAGCCCTGCTCGTTTACCAGTGCTCTGCTGATAACACTCCAGGCGTATAAAACACCCACGCACAGGTTTATAAAGACAGCCGCTATAAGGATCTTAAGTGCTCGGTTCATTTTATTCTCTAATTAGTCGCGTATTTGCCTGAATGACAAAACGACACAATTTATCAGGAAGATTGTTGAGTTATGTCTGGATCAAACCATAGAAGTGACGGGTGCGCTTGAGGTAGTGTCTGAATAGACGACGCTTATCAATATGGAAGACCACCAGAGATGTGAAACCATCTGACATGGTGTGAACTATTGCTCACTTCTGCAAATAAAGCATTGCTATAGATCATATTACCATTGAAAAGTGAATGACACATGAACGTTTCCCGGAAAATCAATAGTTTTGAACGTTTACTCATCACTCAGGCTGCAGACAGTCCACCGTGGCTGTGCCATTCAGATGCCGCTCATTGAGATTGCGGAGTTGCTTCAGTAATATTTTGGTCTGATATTGCATTGCTGATTCCACACTATGTACCTGGCGAATATAGATGAAAATGCCTCCGCACTGTTGCAGGTTATATCTCAGTACGGACAAGAGAAAAAATATAACCAGAAGCATGTTATCTATAAAGAAAGAGACCAGCCAGACGTTTTTTTTATGTAAAGTCAGGGTTGGTGGGGCTCTGGAAATTATCGGAAAACGGCAAACAGAACCTGCTACGCATCTATTCTGAAAACAGTTTCTTTGGTTACCGCTCACTACTTGGTCAGGATGAATACTATGCATCCACCATTGCGTTAAAGCCCAGCCAGGTACTCTATTTCCCTTTCAACGATATTTCTGAGCTACAGAATGAGGTGCCAGAAGTTTTTCAGTATTTTACCGTGTTTCTTGCCTCGGAGCTGAAAGAGGCTGAATTGCGCTTAACCCGAGCATCGTCCATGAAAATGAAGCATCGTGTAATTAATACACTGCTTTACCTCAAAAAACACCATGGTGATTACACATGGACTTACCGGGAAATTGGAGAATATTGTGGTGGTGAAACAGAAACCGTTATCCGAATCTGTAACCAGTTAAAACATGCTGGTGTATTACAAAAAGAAAGTCGTCACTGGAAAATCGTAAATGAACAAAAATTGATCGCCATGCAAAATGAACACTGACTATCTTTATCACGAGCTTTATCACGAGAATAGCCACGCTGATAGTTGTTTATAAACAAGGTGGTTTATGACAACTATCATAAATCACTTCATCCACGCACTGCTATGATACTTACCGTAAGCAAATCACCAAAGCCTGCTTAACCTCATTCGGCTTGATTAAACCCGCCATACCTGTTGTGAGCAATGCGCATCATAAGTTGTGCATCATGGGTAGTCGTGCCTGTTTAAAACCAAATGCCTGTAAGCATGAAAATGCCTTTTCTTATCGGAATTGAAGATGGAACAACTACTGACCTGGCTACCTTTGAATGAGATTCTGACTATCAGCCCAACCGAATTGGGAATAACACTGATTATTGGTTGTTTAATTGGCCTGGTGTTGGGAATGACAGGCGTTGGGGGAGGTGTATTGATTATTCCTGTACTCAGAAGTGCATTCCAGATGAACCCTGTGCTGGCAGTGGGTACTACCAGTATCTGTGCTTCTTTAATGAAAGTTAATGCCGCAGCTTTGCATATTAAAATGGGTAATGTTCACTGGCAGAAAAGCCTTCTGATGTTAACAGGCGCTATTCCTGCAACCTACCTTACTACGTCGTTTATTATTCAGTTAACCCAAAACCCTGACACTACAGGTCTGATCGATTCCACCATCAATTACATGATCATTGCTGTTATTGTTTTCTCTCTGGCCAGTATGGTTTACAAGGATATGAAAGGTACAAAAAAACAGCCTGAACAACGAGAGCAATCAGACATCCATACTAAAAAAGGAATAATGGATTATATTCAACCGGCTCTGGCAGGTGCTGGCTCCGGAGTTGTTATTGGCGCTACGGGTTTTGGTGGTGGCGTGCTGCTGTTGCCTATCCTGACGGTGTTACTGCGGGTTAATATCAAGCAGGCCGTTGGTTCTTCTATCGTTATCGCCCTGCTATTGTCTTCACTCTCTGCCCTCACCTACAGCGGCGGGGGGCAGGCTGATATGGTAACAGCGTCCATCCTGATAGAAGGCTCACTGATAGGAGTACCTGTGGCAGGCAAAATGGTCAAATTAGTATCTGGCAAAGCACTGCACAGACTGACTCTCATTCTGATCACCCTGAGTGCTTTAATGATGATGTCCAGCGCTCTTGGTTAACATCCCATTAATCATAAGTCCCCAGTCATCCCCGTCAAAACCGGGGATGACTGGATGCTTCAGATTACTGCTTTCCGGTAAACTCCGGATAGGCTTCCATACCGCATTCAGTAATATCTGCGCCTTCATACTCTTCTTCTTCAGTAATGCGCAGGCCGATGATAGCCTTCACCACACCCCAGACTATCAGTGAGGCACCGAAGACCCAGGCAAAGATTGAGGCGATACCCAATAGCTGAGCACCAAGTGTTGCCTCACCATTGGTCAGAGGTACTGCCAGCAGTCCCCAGATACCCACAATACCGTGTACAGAAATGGCACCGACCGGGTCGTCCAGACGCAACTTGTCGAGGGCAACGATAGCAAACACAACCAGTGAGCCACCGACAGCACCGATCAACGTAGCAGCCAGAGCTGTTGGCGTCAGAGGTTCTGCGGTAATCGCAACCAGACCAGCCAGAGCGCCATTCAGGGCCATGGTCAAATCAGCTTTACCAAACAGCAGTCGTGCAACAATCAGAGCAGCAATAACACCACCTGTCGCACCGGCATTGGTGTTAACAAAGATCTGGGCGACAGCGTTAGCGTTTTCAACATCAGAAATTTTCAGCTGTGAACCGCCGTTAAAGCCAAACCAGCCCAACCACAGAATAAAGGTACCCAGAGTCGCCAGAGGCAAGTTGGCACCCGGCATTGGGTTAATGGAACCATCTTTGCTGTACTTGCCCTTACGAGCACCCAGCAGCAGAACACCTGCCAGTGCAGCAGAAGCACCCGCCAGATGAACAACACCTGAACCTGCGAAATCCTGGAAGCCGGCTTCATTAAGGAAACCTCCACCCCACTTCCAGAAACCCTGAACGGGATAGATAAAGCCGGTCATGAACACTGCAAACAGCAGGAATGACCAGAGTTTCATTCGTTCAGCCACTGCACCAGAGACAATGGACATAGCGGTCGCGACAAAGACAACCTGGAAGAAGAAATCTGAACGCAATGAATAGTAAGGTGCATCGTCGCCGCCGGCAGTCACGGCTTCAACCGAATTTTCACCGCCAATCAATGTACCGAGTACTGGCAGAATGCCACCTTCATTGGTACCCGGATACATAATGGCGTAACCACACAACAGGTACATGGTGCAGGCAATGGCAAACAGGGCAATGTTTTTGGTAAGAATTTCTACGGTGTTTTTCGAACGCACCAGGCCAGCTTCCAGCATGGCAAAGCCAGCCGCCATCCACATGACCAGTGCGCCCGACATCAGAAAATAGAATGTATCGAGTGCATACGACACCTGAGCAAGATTTTCCACGAGTCCCCTCCTCGAAGGAATTCACAATATTGTTCTTTTGCTGTGAACGTATTTTTCAGGTGAAAAACAACGACCGTTACAGGCTGATTAAAAGCTATTTATTAGTAGCCTGACGACGTCTGTCAGATAGCGTCTTCACCGGTTTCGCCGGTTCGAATACGAATCGCCTGCTCCAGCGTCGTTACAAAGATTTTGCCGTCACCGATTTTGCCAGTGTTTGCGGCTTTGGAAATAGCTTCAATCACCTGATCCAGCAGGTCATCGGAAATACCCACTTCAATCTTCACCTTGGGCAGAAAGTCAACAACATACTCGGCTCCACGGTACAGTTCGGTATGACCTTTCTGGCGACCAAAGCCTTTTACTTCCGTCACGGTAATACCCTGCACGCCAATTTCTGATAATGCTTCACGAACATCATCCAGCTTGAAGGGCTTTATAATGGCTGATACCAACTTCATGCATCTCTCCCGGGTCTAGTTAGCTCTTGGGTAAAAATAAGCAGCTAGCCTGACTAGCTGAAACAGTGAGGAGGGAGCTTAAGTCTACGACTTTCGCCATGGACGGTTAAGCCCTGCCTCATAAATTTATTCTTGTTAATGCAGGTGTTGTGCCAACTTATCCCAGTCAGAGTCATGGCTGTCAGCCGCCGATTTTCAGGGCATCCCCGGTCATCGCACTTTTTGCGTGCATCGTCTTTTTATAAGTTTCATAAAAATGCACCAATAAGGTGCAAATACCCCCTCTCGTTTTCCTTCAGAATTTCTAATGCCTGATATCTTCCGCTTGAGTTTCATCGCTATACAAGTAAGTATTTTCTGTCTCACTGTTTTTATATTTTTCATGCAATAAAGCAGGATCACCAATAAAGTGTTCAAATTCAAAAAAAGTTAACCCGTTCACCTGAAGGCAACCAAACGTAAGGGATTCATCACCACGGTTACCCCCACTCTTGCAGAACCGGCCTATCGGGCAAACAGGAGAATCCCCCATGCAGAAGGCTCCTGATGGTGGCTTCATGGTAATCGATTTAACACTGACATAAGTTGAGTTATTGTCAGGTTTCCAGAGTGGATGAAGTAGAAAATAAACGGTTCGACGTGAATCATCCAGCGTATACATGATTGACATGCACTGCCTGGCTTTCAGGTGTGCCAGTCCGTATTTATATAAAGCAATCCATTGTAAAGTCACATTATTCTTCCGCATATCTGCACCATCTTTGATATGCATGGGCAGCCCAGTTAGTACGATAGAACTATTTAGTGACAAACCCATGTTGCTACGGTCATCCAGGTGACTGATTTCGAGTACGTCATCACTCACTTCCAGTTTATTTTCTTTCGAAAAATGACATTCCTTTGTCAATGTAAACTGCTTAAGGTAAGCGTCAGGATCACCAAACGTTTCCTTTAAGTGATTATGTTTTCCTTCGGTTGTCTGGATGGGACCAAACAGGACGGGCGATTGGTTGCTATCACGACACATCATGCCCAGTGGCTCGAATTGACCTATGCATAATTCTTTACTTTCAGTTTCAGGGTCGGTGCCGACAATAAAATGGAAATCTGAGGTGAAAGCCAGCTGGACGGCATAAGCCCTGTAATAGAGCCATGTAGAATATTTGATACCCTTAATCATTTTAAATGGATGAACCCAGAAAGAGGCCATTTTTTTTCCGGAGTTGTCAGGTTCGGAGTGTAACATCACCGACATACACTGCTGTTCTTTCAGATGGTCCAGTGCATACTGATACAGACACGGCAACCAATGCATACCCAAATACGGCAATTCCAGCTCACCTGATTCATTTGTTTCCAGTTCTACCCAGGGGCAGGTTTTGAGTCTGGAGACAAAGCCTTCTGACAGTTCATCACTATCGACTACTTTTGTATAATTCTGGCAGTTCTCTAATTGGGGTACCCATGCGTACCCAGATGGTGAAGCGGCAAATAATATTGTTACCATGCACCAGCATAAACAAAACCGTTTTTTAACAACCAGAATTTCGCGGACATTTATCAGTAGAGAGACTGAACCGCTTGACTTGTCAGCGTAAAAACAGTGCATAAGTTCGGGCTGCCATATTTAAGAGATATTCAGGTTGACTGGATAATAGCCCCGGTATCGCATCTCTGCCGATTTTGCAGCTACTGAGACATACCTTGAATCTTGAAGTCACTTTGCTTACAGTCAGGACAGCTAGCCATACACAACCAATAAGCAGTCAGGAACCCCCATGATCGACAAGGCAGCCATCATCAATAACATTGCCAGCCGGGCAGGCCAGATGCTCAGTGCAGAGAAAAGCAAAACCGCTGAAGATATTGAGCACAATATAAAAGCCCTGGTCAGCAGTACAATGACCCGGTTTGAGCTGGTGTCTCAGGATGAATTCGATGCCCAGATGGCCGTTTTACGGCATACCCGTGAACGCCTGGAGGCACTGGAGAAAAAAGTGGCTGAGATGGAAACTGCACTGGCAAAAAAGGTCGAATAATCCGAACTCAATGATTCCGCCAGTATCCGATTCCATATGGCCACAGGCGCCAGCACGGCGGGAGTCGTTAATTTCTTCGAGAAAGGTCATTAAAGGAGCAGGCTTTAAAACAGCCTGTTTTTTTATGCGTAAGCCCTGAATACTGGCTAAAGCCGCAACAATAAGACCAGTAGCGCAGTTAATAGCAGTGTTTTCTAGTGCCTTCGGCAAATGCGAGGAGGGATCAGACCCAATACGCTACCGGCCAGATAGCTGTCATATTAGCACTGTGGAAAAAATATAAATGTAAGAAAAAAATCCTTAATCAACTACTTTTATTTAGGGCTTCTTATCAGCATGTCTAAAGGTACGTTTGTATGGTGAATCAGAACAGTTTTTCAGTGCTTTACTTGAAAAAGTACCTAATGGTTATTTTGTTTTGCTCGATGACCATTTCTCAGGCAGCGAGCGCTGGAGACCCCACACAAACATATGGTACGAGACATAGGGACAGCAACGCTATAATAGTCTGGTTGCTAGTGTCAGGAAGTTTTTTACTTGGTTATTCCGTCATTCCCTGGCTAGGCCAGTATTATGTTTCGATACCAAAAATAACCTATAACGAATATTACTCAAACGGAAAACTCATACTTGAACCTGAAATTTCCAGAGATGGATATACGACGATGATTTGGTTTTTAGCATCGCAAAATACCAAACGTGCCATCTGTGAACCAATTACCTTGATCAATGCACCAGAGTTTGATTCCCATAAGATAAGGAAAAAATGTAATCAATGGCTTAGCCAAAACAGCATATCCTTTCCCCATGATATCGCAGGTGTAACCATCGACAGACTCAATACGCTTCTCTTACCCAAACTGGTTTACCACCCGAATGAAGATCGTTTGGATTTTCTGGTTACCGACGTGACCTATGTAGATTATGACAACAGGCTATTCCAGAAAATTCCTGAAGTTTGCAATGTCGACAACCTGTGGGAACGCCACAACATTTCATTTATTAATTCATATAAAAAATCAAACAAAAGCTTACTTTTGTCCCATGAGTATCCTTACATTAATAAGAAACAGGAAGCCAGAAGCACATCAGAAAGGCACTCTTATCACATTGCGATTCCCGGTTTATTGCGCCTGCATGATCAGGAAGGTGATTATTATATAGCGACAAAAAAATCGGGAACTGATGCCACCCTGTGCTACTGGAAAATTAATAGCCACTGGAAACAACACTGCAAAACAATGCGCCTCGACGAAGCCGGTACTCCAGAGAGTGTTGTTCAATAAACAGTCCGGAACGAATGTCATCAACATGGAGAGGTAAACTTTTCTAATTGTTTTCCCCATCCTGGGTGAAGTTTGGAGGAACCGTCCATTCAGTAATAAATATTCGGTAATAAGGTCATTAGAATCACCCCTGTGCGCACGTGGATTCACTGCTATTCTTTCTCCCCATTCTGCTCACAAGACTAACAACAAAACAGAGGCAACTCTCTTCGTGTCCAAAATTGCGGTTGTTCATACTCGTGCCAGAACCGGACTGGAGGCACCGCCTGTCACGGTTGAAGTCCATCTTTCAGCCGGGCTTCCCGCCCTTAATATGGTCGGGTTACCCGAAACTGCTGTGCGGGAAAGCAAAGACCGGGTACGCAGCGCCTTAATCAACAGCGGCTACGAATTTCCAACCAGTCGCATTACGGTGAACCTTGCACCAGCCGATTTACCGAAGGAAGGCGGTCGCTTTGATTTACCCATCGCCCTGGGAATTCTGGCGGCTTCAGGCCAGTTGCCTATGGACACCCTGAATGGTTATGAATTTCTGGGAGAACTGGCACTGACCGGCAAATTGCGTCCGGTTACCGGCTCATTACCCGCCGCTATTGCCGCCCGTAAGGCATCCCACCGGCTACTTCTACCAGACGACAGCGCACAGATTGCCAGCCTGTGTCGAGAGGCCGAAATAATTGGGGCAGAAGACCTTTTACAGGTCTGTGCGCATCTGACCGGACAGACTCTGCTGGAACCCGTCACAGCACAGCTCAATAATAACGAGGCAATTGGCTACCCGAATCTGTCCGATGTAAAAGGCCAGCAGCAGGCAAAGCGGGCGCTGGCAACCGCAGCTGCCGGTGGACACCACCTGTTGTTGTTTGGTCCACCGGGAACCGGAAAAACCATGCTGGCCAGTCGTTTGCCCGGACTCCTGCCAGAGCTGTCTGATGACGAAGCCCTTGAAGTGTCGGCGATACATTCGCTGTCATTACAACAGCAGCCTGTCACCTGGAAACAACGCCCTTTCAGGAATCCACACCATACGTCTTCTGCTGTTTCTCTGGTAGGCGGTGGCTCTCACCCACGCCCCGGTGAAATCTCTTATGCACATCAGGGCGTTCTTTTTCTGGACGAGCTGCCTGAATTCCAAAGGCTGGCTCTGGAAGTATTACGCGAACCACTGGAAACCGGAGAAGTAGTGATTGCACGGGCCAGAGGGCAGGCAACTTTTCCCGCCGCCTTTCAGCTGGTGGCCGCCATGAACCCCTGCCCCTGTGGCTATCTGGGGGATACCCGGCGAAGCTGCGAGTGTTCGCCAGAGCAGGTGCGTCGTTATCAACGCAGAATATCTGGTCCGTTGCTAAACCGCATAGACCTGCAGATTGAAGTCGCTTCCCAGAATGCCGCAACACTGTTCCAGCACAACACAGTTGATGCGGAACACTCCACGGAATCCGTCAGACAAACAGTGGTTAAAGCCAGAAACCGACAGTTCCAGCGACAGGGTAAAACAAACGCCCGCTTGTCAGCCCGGGAAATCAACCGGTACTGCGCTTTGAATAAAGCTCAGCAAACATTTCTGACCAACCTGTGCGACAAGCTTGGGTATTCAGCCAGAGCCGTACATCGCATTCTCAGGGTAGCGCGTACACTAGCCGACCTGGATGAACAGGAGTCTATTCAGAAAAATCATCTGGCAGAAGCGATTCATTACCGGAAGCTGGATCGGGAACATCCGAAAAAATAGTTTCAGGAAACGTTTCAGACAGGAGAATAGTTCAGGGGCAGGAACGTCAACCACGCGCAGGCGGGGATCCACTGTTCGTGGTGGGTTCCCGCCTTCGCGGGAACGACTGTATTCAGGCTGAAATGGCGTTTTTTACTTTTTTCATCGCATTCTTTTCAAGCTGACGAATACGCTCGGCAGAAACGCCGTATTTATTGGCAAGCTCATGCAATGTGGCTTTTTCTTCACTGAGCCAGCGTTGCTGCAAAATATCCTGACTGCGCTCATCAAGCTGTGCCAGTGCATTGCGCAGCATGTTAACGGATGATTGCGACCAGTCGCTGTCTTCCAGCAGAGTAGCCGGATCGTGGCTTTTGTCTTCCAGATAGTGAACCGGAGCCTGATAAGCCTGATCATCATCGTCAGCCGCATAGCCGTCAAAGGCAGTGTCCTGCCCCGCCATACGACCTTCCATTTCCCGCACGACATTAGGTTCTACACCCAGATCACTGGCAACGGATTTTACTTCGTCGTTGGTAAACCAGGACAGGCGCTTCTTGGAGCTGCGCAGGTTAAAGAACAGTTTGCGCTGAGCCTTGGTGGTGGCGACCTTAACAATTCGCCAGTTTTTCAGAATATATTCGTGAATTTCCGCTTTGATCCAATGCACAGCAAAAGACACCAGACGCACACCCACTTCAGGATTAAAACGCTTGACCGCCTTCATCAGGCCAACGTTGCCTTCCTGAACCAGGTCAGAAATGGGCAGACCATAACCGGTATAGCTTTTGGCAATATGAACGACAAAGCGCAGATGTGACATTACCAGCTGCCGGGCAGCTTCAAGATCATTCTTGTAGTAAAGGCGACCAGCGATGGATCGCTCTTCTTCAGCAGACAACACAGCAATGCTGCTAACGCCCTGCATGTACGCTTCAATATTGCGTCCTGGCACTAACATATCAACTGGTTGAAGACTGGTTCCCATAATCAACTCCACTGGAGTGCAATACAGGCACTCATCTAAACATTCTGACTGTTAAACAGACGTAATAAGGAAATAACCTTTCCCATTATATCAAAGTTTATCATTTTTGAAGCCAGTCACTTTACAGGATTCTTTCGCCTTTTACAGTGGCAATGATCAACTTTACGACATATCAATATTACGAATATGACGCTGACAACTGACCGCAGCACCTGCAATGCCTAAGACAATACCGCTGAATATCAGTGTTAGCAGGATACTGCCACCCGGCCCCTGCGGAGCGAATGAACTACCATACAGGCCAGCCAGCTCCAGAACATTCGCCATCAAACCCAGTAATACACCCCAGGCAATCAGGTAGGCCAGCAGGGCTCCGCCCAGTCCATACCACACACCGGCATAAAGGAATGGCAGCATAACAAACCCGTCGGTACCACCCACCAGCTTGATAACCCTGATCTCATCCCGGCGGCTTTCAATGCCCAGCCTTACCGTATTACCTATCGCCAGAATAACCGTTATCCCCAGCAATAATGACAATAACAGGGCAAACTGATCCAGCAGGTCGACGATGGATTGCAGCCGTTGAACCCACTCCCTGTCGAGTTTGGACTCCAGAACGCCGGAAACGTTCTGATAACGTTCTGCCAGTGCATTCATTTCTTCATAACCCAGACCTGGAACTGGCAACACTTCAATCACACCCGGCAAAGGGTTATAGCCCAACGCGTTAACGACCCCTTGCATATCGGTTTTTTGCTGAAACTGCTGCAGACCTTCATCAGGCGTGATATAGACAATAGAGTCAACATCCGGGTCGTTGGCGACTTCTGCCCGAATATTGGCGATCTGGGAGCGGTTCAGGCCAGCATCCAGATAAACCGAAATGCGGGGGTTCCCCTCCCAGCCATTTCCGAGAATCTGCAGGTTGGCCACCAGCAGATACATGAGTGCAGGCAAGGCAAAAGCCACACCAATCATCAGGCAGTTCAACAGCGTGGACACTGGTGCCTGTATTAACCGACGGAAAGACTCAACGGCATTCTGTCGGTGCAATGCTTTAAGATAGGTAAAGCTGAACCCGCCGGATTCATGTTTTGCCGCCCCTCGCTCTGCATCAGCTTCCTGTCTTATATCAGGGGCTTTGCCTGGCCTGCGGGTCTTATCATCCTTTTGAGGATTGCTGCCGGGCTTTTTACGGCGGCCCTTTCCGGGGAACGCTGCTTTATTTCTGGGAAGTGCCTTTTTAGGAAACACGTTCAGGCTACCTCCTGATCATTGACCAGATGCCCCTGATCCAGAGTCAGCACCCTGTGTCGCATACGGGCAACCAGTGCCAGGTCATGACTGGCAATCAGTACCGTGACGCCAATCTGGTTAAAATTCTCAAACAGTTTCATCACTTCTGCAGACAGGTTCGGGTCAAGGTTACCCGTTGGCTCATCTGCCAGAATCACCGGAGGACGGTTAACCACAGCACGGGCCAGACCAACCCGTTGCTGCTGTCCGCCGGAAAGGGAGGATGGCAGCATTTTTTCCTTGTTAAGCAGACCGACCATATCCAGCGCGGCACGCACACGTCCGGCGGCCTCATCACGGGAAACACCGGCAATGGTCAGCGGCAGGGCAACGTTGTCGAAAACCGTACGGTCAAACAGCAACTGATGATCCTGAAACACCAGCCCGATATTCCGCCGGAAATACGGAACCTGACCATGATTGAGGTCTTTAACGTTATGTCCACCGACCAGCACCTGACCACTGCTCGCCTGTTCCATGCGCATGATCAGTTTGAGCAGGGTGCTTTTACCGGCTCCGGAGTGTCCTGTCAGAAAGGCAATTTCACCCCGGCGCAGGTGGAAGCTGACATTCTCCAGCCCCACATGCCCTCCGGGGTAATGCTTGCAGACATTGTCAAAGCGTATCATTCAGCATCCTGCTCTGGTTAGGTGTCAGACTGCCTGTCAGGCTTTCTGTCAGACCCTCTGTCGAACAATGCTTCAACAAACTCTCTGGCGTCGAACGGTCGCAGATCATCAATCTGCTCACCCACCCCCAGAAAACGAATAGGCAACTGCAACTGTTTAGACAGGGCAAAAATGACACCGCCTTTTGCCGTACCATCCAGTTTGGTCAGTGCCAGACCTGACAGTTCAACCGCTTCGTTGAAGATTTTTGCCTGATTCAAAGCATTCTGCCCGGTACCGGCATCCAGCACCAGCAGGGTTTCATGAGGTGCGCTGTCGTCCAGCTTACCAAGAACCCGCTTCACCTTTTTCAGCTCTTCCATCAGGTTGTCTTTGTTATGCAGACGACCTGCGGTATCAGCGATCAGAACATCAATACCACGGGCTTTAGCGGCTTCAAAAGCATCGTAGATCACCGAAGCACTGTCGGCACCGGTGTGCTGTGCAACCACCGGGATACGGTTGCGCTCGCCCCAAACCTGCAGCTGCTCAACCGCCGCAGCGCGGAAGGTATCACCCGCTGCCAGCATGACACTTTTGCCTTCAGCCTGAAGTTTGCGTGCCACTTTACCAATGGTGGTGGTTTTACCCACACCATTGACGCCCACCACGAGAATCACGAACGGCGCTTTTTGCTGGTCGATCACCAGAGGTTTATCAGCCGGAACCAGAATGCTTTGCAATTCCTGTTTCAGAGCATCCATCAGGGCATCCGCATCGTTCAGCTCTTTACGGCTGACACGCTGGGTCAGGTGTTTGATGATCTCTGTGGTCGCTTCCACACCAACGTCTGACACCAGCAACTGGGTTTCCAGCTCTTCCAGCAGGTCATCGTCGATTTCCTTTTTACCGATGAAAATATCAGCCACACCCTCGACCAGAGCCGTTCGGGTTTTGCTGAGTCCTTTCTTCATGCGGGCAAAGAAGCCAAGCTTTTCTGCCTTGGGTTCAGGCTGCACAGCCGCAGCAACCACTTCCTGAACGGGCTCTGGCTCTGGCTCTGGCTCTGGCTCTGGCTCTGGCTCTGGCTCTGGCTCTGGCTCTGGCTCTGGCTCTGGCTCTGGCTCTGGCTCTGGCTCTGGCTCTGGCTCTGGCTCTGGCTCTGGCTCTGGCTCTGGCTCTGGCTCTGGCTCTGGCTCTGGCTCTGGCTCTGGCTCTGGCTCTGGCTCTGGCTCTGGCTCTACAGGAGTTTCCTGTACCTGCTCTACCTCTTCAACAATCGTTTCTGCTTCCTGAGGCGCTTCTTCTTGTTCTGGCTCAGTAATAACCGCTGCAAGCGGTTCAGCCACTTCAGGCTGTTCCGTAACAGGTTCTGCTGTTACTTCAGGCTCAGCCTGAGCAACTGGCTCTATATGGCTTTCTTCTGTAACAGGCTCAGCAACCGGAACAGCCGGCTCGACTATGGTTTGCTCAACAACGGGCTGCTCTGCTGCCGTTTCAACATTATCCTGGGTATTGTCCACGGTTTCCGGGGCTTGGGTTTTCTCCTCCCTTCTTCCCCAGGGCCAAAAACGTCGCTTGGCCTTTTTCTCATCATTTTTGCGAGAACCGAACATAGACTACTTCATCAAATAGTTGGGATAGGCCACTGCCAAAAAACAGTGGGGATAAATCAAGTGCGTATCCTATCTTAAATCGCGTTTGCAAGAAACGAACTTTCCTTACCTGCTCAGGGTCTGACCGCTGGTTATCTCCTTTGGGCATTCATTTTGTTACAATCGCCGCCCTTTGAATTGTTTAGAGATTGCACCGATGGCACGAAAAGCATCCGGTAAACCTTCCGCCAGAGGCGGGAGGTGGTCAGATTCGCATCATTGCTGGCGACTGGCGTGGCAGGAAGCTGCCTGTTGCTGACCTTCCGGGGTTACGTCCAACATCAGACCGGGTGCGCGAAACCGTTTTTAACTGGCTGGCACCATACATTCCCGGCGCCCGTGTTCTGGACTGTTTCAGCGGGACTGGCGCACTGTCTCTGGAGGCATTGTCCCGAGGCGCAAAAGAAGCTGTTATGCTGGAAATGGCAACACCTGCGGTCAAAACCCTGAAGAGCAACCTCTCCTTACTGAAAGCGGATAATGGTCAGGTGATGGGAACCAATACCCTGCAATTTCTGAGCAAGCCCTGCCCCGAGCCATTTGATGTTATTTTTCTCGACCCACCATTTCGTCAGGGAATGCTGGAAGAAACCTGTCGTTTACTTCAGGACAATGGTTACCTGCATGAACAGACCATTCTTTATATTGAAGTCGAGAAAGAACTGGACCCTCTGCCGGTTCCTCAAGGCTGGCAGCTGTTGAAGTCAAAACAGGCCGGCCAGGTCAGCTTTAACCTGTTATCCGGTTAAAGCCAAAAGATTTATTTACAAAATAGATTCAATATCTATTATTACGCACCAGTAAGCTCCTGCGGAATGTTGTGCAGGTATAATCAGCAATGGTACGAACAAGATATAAAACTATCTATGTGGCTGCTTTTGTATCGGTACTACTTGTATCGGTACTACCGGCTGTCTCGCTGCACGCTTTTGCTGCCCCCTTCTTTGGTGGAGAAACAGGTCTGGTTCAGGTTGAGAAAAATTTTGTCGGAAACTTTATCCGTGTAGGCAAGGACATCACTTATCGCAGGTATTTTTATTATTTTACAACTAAAGAGGGGATTTACGCCTTGCTCAGCGGTTTGGCTCAAATGCTCCTCACAGGCTACGTAGACTATCAGGTGGCTCGAGAGGTAAGAAATTTAGCCCCAAGCCCTTTTCTGAAACATGCGGGCTTTTTGTTAACCTTGTATTCCCTGCCGCTGATGGTTCGCAGCACTACCAGCTGGTACATGAGCAAGCGTCTGACAACTGAACAGATCATAATAGACAGCCCCCATATCCAAAACCGGTTTTATCTTGAGTTGTCCTACAATCCTTCTGGCTCAGGGGAAGTACTCAAGATACTTCCGGTTCCTGCCAGTATTGTCCGGTCAAAGCTCAATGAAAACAACCAACAACCATCTCCTGCCCTTGACCTGTGGAATAACTTTTACAAAGTCCTCCTGAAAAAGGACTATGTGTCCGTAGAGCTTTCATGGTTTGAGCATGACACAAAGGCTGGCATTTTAGTGAACTTCATAAATGGAGCGGGTGATAAACAGAGCCGTATCATCAATGTTGAGCATTTTAAAAGAGAGCGACTTCCGGCCAGTATTGAATCACTGCTCCATAACGAGTGGAAACCTGATAGCCATCTACAACATTTTTCAATTAATTTGCCAGTCATCAGCCTGCTCAAAGGCGATGTTATTCAGCGGGTCATGGAACTCGTGCTTTCTGAAGATAAAGAGAGTGTGGTGATCCCCTCCGGCTCGCTATTAACGTTTATCTCATCAGCAGAGTCCGGACTACCCTATGAAATAAACCTCTGCCGGGAGGGTCAGGTTTATTGTGACACCATCCTGCAATTGTTCTGGCGCCCCTTACCTTACCCTCACTACAGGCTGGCACTCAAGTTCGCGGACTCAGGGTACATAAGGCACCATGAAAGCGTGTTGCGTTCCACTCTTGCACAGCCAGGGGATATCAACCTGGCAGAACAACTGACTCAGTTGTTTGAAAAAGTAGTCTTTTCCGCTGTTATGGAGTTTATCCGGCAACAACAGGAATACACCGAACTGAGTTTACCAGAATCCGGCAAAGTGCTGGTTGCTAATGATCTGGTACGATATTCCACCGTAGAGTGGATAGGTATTCTCAGGGCTTTGAAAAGCAAACCGCATGAAGTCGACATGGATAAGGTTTGTATATGGCTGACAAACAACGGTTTTGCCTGGCCTGAGTTTTTTCAGCTAAAAGTTACGTCGACAAACAGAGTACAGACCGTTCATCCAATTTCTCCATCCTTGCTGCCTATTCTGACCAACCTGCCTCCCCGAGCACAATGGAATGTACTGGATATCTTGCTGAACACGTCTCCCATATATTTTTTTGCCGCATTTAAAAAGCTTACCCATCGAGACAAAATAAAATTTCTGCGAGCTTCTGAAGGAGACGAAACAACGATTACTGAAATTCTCTCACATCTGGATGAGAACCAGGTTAACGCTTTTACGGATTTGCTGGTCGACTCGTTTAAATTCGAAAATCATCAGCATGTCTCCCTGACTGCTTTACTCTCAGCACTTCCCGAAGAGGCAAAAGACAAACTGATTAACTCTCTTACTGCGGTATTCGATGAAGAGGAGGAGGATCTGCTTTTCAGCTACATAATAAAGAATAAAAAAACCGAAGCTTTCCGGATTCTGGTTGCTCACCCGGAAAATGCTATTCAAGACAAGCTGGCAAAAAGCATTGTCGCATACATAGAAGAAGGCGGTGATATCTGGCAGAACCTGTTCATTACCCTGCCTGCACAGGAAAATTTCATAAAAAAATTAGTGCTGTATATAAGCCAGCACTGTGAACCATCATCCATATCGTACAATTTTCTGGGAACATTAAGCACTAAGCTTCTGGAGTCTCCGAAATATGATGACGACCTTCTGCTCTTCCTGATTGCAGAACTGGCAAAAAACGGTTTTATATCTGCTGCCAGTCAGCTGGTGATTGCTCCTGATATGTTGCACCGGTCCATGGAAAAAGCTTTAGAAGCAAGCAACCCGAACCTGTATACCGGGCTAGCTAGGGTAAGTAGTGAACTATACCTTCAGCATATTTTGAGCAACTACTCCGACAATGGGGAAAAAGCTCAGGAATGGCTTAAGCATTTGCCTGCTGACACACAAGAAAAACTGATAACTATAGGGTTAGATGCTGATCAGGCTGGTACTGATTTTCTGCTGAACAACACCAGACCTGAAGCTGTCGCTCAAAGTGTTTTACAGTATTTGCAAAAGTCAGAGCAAAAGCGCAACAACTGGGAGCGCATGCAGATCAACCATGGAATGCTAACGCTTAAATTAGTGATCAATCATCAGTGTAAACCGTGTATGCCTCCTCTGCTGCAATGGCTATCAGCGAAGTCCGGGGACCAGCTGACTGAGGGACTCGCAAACCTTGAGTTGCCTGAGGAGCAGACCAGGTGGTTTGCTGATACTACAGTTTCAATGATCAACTCCAAAGAGATCGAACCGGCGCATATCACTGGACTACTAGTGGGTATTGCAAAAAATTTGTCTTTCCGCTGTATTAAAGCGCTTATCGAACCACTGCCGGAAACGGTTTCTACCTCTCTTATGATTGGCCTGGAAGAACAGCTAAAGCAACGTCCGGAGCATTTTGCTACAGCACTTGAAAGTTTGTCTGAACTACAGGCTGGCCACTATCTTGCCACACTGACGAATTCTCAGGAACTATGGGAAAATAGCCTATGCAATGCTTATATGACGACTCAGAAACTGGTTACTAGCCTTCATGCTGTTGCCCGGTTTCAACCGAATGAAGCGCACTTCGAAACCATTAAAGGCTGGTCACGCACTATTTTGAGTACTGGAAATTTTGTTAAGAAAAAAGACCTTCAGGAAGATCTGGCCTGTAGCATTTGTCAGGAGGTATTTAAACAACCTGTCGTATTGCCGTGTGGACACACGAGTTGTCGTGGTTGTATTACTGAATGGGTTCAGCATAGTCGAAGTTGCCCGAATTGCAGATTAGACATTTTCAGAGACTGGACCTTTCCCTCAAACCATGCTTTAGAAAAGTTGATCAACAATAGAAAGCTTCAAAGTGAATAAGTATTTCAATAACCAGGAGTTTTTTATGCAGAATGGCTTATGCCACAGAAAAACTGTTTCTCAACCCGATACCCGGCTTCAGCTTTATACAGGTCTTTCTTAACAAACCGGATGGTGCCTCCGGGCTGACATTGCGCCAGTTTATTCAGGCTCCCTGCTGTAACACAGCCTATTTTGGGATACCCCCCCATGGTCTGTCGATCCCGCATCAGAATAATAGGCTGACCATCGGCTGGAATCTGAATGGCTCCCGGGGCAATGCCTTCCGAAACGAGGTTTTGCCTCTGGCACTGAATGGCTTCTCCTGAAAGGCGGTAACCCATTCGATCTATCTGGGGGGTTACACAGTAGACCGAGTTAAAAAAGCGCTGCCGCTCCTGCCTGCCAAACCACTCGTACTGATAGCCGGGTATGACTTCCAGGGTAATATCCTGACAATATTCAGGAATAAATTCATCAGGCACCTGTTTTGTTAACACAGGTTTACTGACCGGATAGTGCAGGCAGTCACCTGCACATAATTGTTTACCATCCCGATGCAGGCCGCCCAGCTGGTCACGTACGACAGTGGCGCAACTTCCCAGTATTTCAGGAATATCCAGACCGCCCCTGACAGCAAGATAAGCCCTTACCCCCGAGCGCGCCCCTTTAAACGACAGTTGATCCCCGGTCTGGATTGAATAGCTTTGCCACGGTTGAATCGCCACACCATTAAGCTCCGCAGACATATTGGCACCCGTGATGGCTATGGTGGTGGGTAACTGGAATTCACAATGGAATGACCCAAGATTTATTTCAATCTGAGGATCATTAAGCGGGTTGTCGAGCAGACGGTTTGCCCAGGAGAAAGCATGTTCATCCATAGGGCCACCGGGGCTGACACCTATATTCTGATAGCCGAAACGCCCCAGGTCCTGAATCAGGCTCAGTGGCCCCGGCTCTAAAATACGAAGTGTCACACTCCCTCCTGGAATCGCTGATCTTCCAGAGAATGCTCTTCTTGAGAAAGAACACCACCCATGTCTAAAAAAGCGGTCTTGCTGATCGGGATAAATTTCACCTTTGCCCCTACCTCAAATAAAGATAAATTCTTACGCTGATAGTCAATGGGGTTGACCGGGGAACGACCAATGATCTGCCAGCCACCCGGAGACTCTCTGGGATAAATGGCAGTTTGTCGTTCGGCAAGCGCAACACTGCATGCCGGAACCTTTAACCGGGGTGTTTTTTTTCTGGGGACGGCAATGCGCTGATCGGTATTGCCAAGGTAGGCAAAGCCGGGAGCAAAGCCAATGGCATACACCCGATACAGTGTTGAGGCATGAATATTGATCACTTCCTCAAAACTCAGACCTGTGTGATCAGTGATGACTTTTGCATCCAGAGAAACTTCAGGCCCGTAATAAACAGGCAGTTCTATCAAAGAAGGTTCAGCCTCTTCAGCCAGACTGCCGCGACAATGATCAAGAACGTGCTGAAGCTTCTGTACAAAGGATTGATGCCCAATGGTCATCAGGTCAAAGCTGACAAGAATCGACCTGTAGGATGGCACAACATCAATGATGCAGCCCCCCATCTCCTGCTTGAATAATTGACAGAGACCGTGCAATTTCATCAGCGGTTTCCGGGCTGGGCTCCGGGGTATCCGGGGTGTCTGGGGTAAGAGCATCAGCAAAATAAATGATGACACTGTTTTCATTAACCGGGCATATTTTCATGGGCAGGCAGCCCTGTCGTGTAATAGCTTTGCTGTTGGCAGGGCAAGCGGGCTATCACCGTGAATACACAGCGTATCAGCATGAACCGGAATAATCTGGCCGGTTGCGGTTGTCAAAGAGCCCTGCTCAATCAGTTGCAGTGCCTGTTTCTCAACTTTTCCTATCGAGGTGTACAGGGCATCGGGCTCCGAGCGAGGCTTTAGTCGGCCATTATCATCGTAGGCACGATCAACAAACGCTTCAAACCATAATTCGACACCGTATGAAGCCGCTAAATCCTGATATTTTTCAAAATCAGGCACCGCCATCACCACCAGTGGTAGTCCGGCATTATAGCTCTGTATGCCTTTGAGCAGCGCAGTAAAGACACTGTCGTCTTTCATCATGGCGTTATACAGAGCGCCATGAGGCTTTACATAATCCAGTGATGCATTTTCACTCAGGCAAATAGCCTGCAAAGCGCCAATTTGATAAATAAACAATGCGGTAAGGTCACTGGATTTCATGGGAATATAACGGCGTCCAAATCCCTGAAGGTCTGCATAGCCAGGGTGAGCCCCAATACTTACCTGACACCGCTTCGCCATTTTCACGGTTTTTGTCATGACTGACGGATCAGACGCGTGCATACCACAGGCAATGTTTGCCATATCCAGATAAGGCATTATGTCTTCGTCGCACCCCAGGCTCCAGATACCAAAGCTTTCTCCCATATCGCAGTTGATTTTCATGCCGCTTATTCCTGATTTGCCCATTGAACCCGACCCGGCTGTTTAACACTTGCTTTCACAGAGCTACAAATACAGTCAATGGTAATAGCTGACACTACATTTCAACAGTCTAAATAGTGGACACACCCTAATTGCCTAAGTAATCTTCACTGCGCTGATCCTGATCAAAAAAAACAGCGCCGGTTAAATTGTAAGATGCCGGATTACAAAGATTTTAAACTGAATCGTATTTATAAAACCTAAGGAGCGGTTTCATGAAACAACCTGTACGCATTGCGGTGACTGGCGCAGCCGGTAACATCAGCTACTCTCTGCTGTTCAAGATTGCTGCCGGTGAAATGCTGGGGGCTGATCAGCCAGTTATCCTGCAACTGGTTGAAATTCCACAGGCAATGGACAAGCTGCGCGGCGTAGCCATGGAGCTGGAAGACTGCTCATTCCCGCTGGTTCACGGTATTTCCCTGCACGACAACCCGTTCGACGGTTTCAAAGGCGTTCACTACGCTATGCTGGTAGGCGCCCGTCCTCGTTCCAAGGGCATGGAACGCGCTGACCTGCTGGAAGCGAATGCGGCTATCTTCTCCGAGCAGGGCAAGGCTCTGAACGAAGTGGCTAACCGCGACGTTAAAGCACTGGTCATCGGTAACCCAGCTAACACCAACTGTCTGATCCTGTCCCGTAACGCTCCTGACCTGGATCCATCCCAGTTCTGTGCCATGACCCGTCTGGACCACAACCGCTCCCAGGGCATTCTGGGCAACAAGCTGGGCGTTAACCCGTCCGACATCGACGGTGTTGTTGTCTGGGGCAACCACTCCCCAACCATGTACCCGGATCTGCACAATGCAACCGTTCTGGGTGGCGAGTCGGTTATCGACCAGATCGACGAAGACTGGTACAAGAGCGAGTTCACACCTCGTATCCAGAAGCGTGGTGCTGAAATCATTGAATGGCGTGGACTGTCTTCAGCGGCTTCAGCTGCTCAGGCAGGTCTGGACCACATGCGCGACTGGGCTCTGGGCAGTGACGGCAAGATTGTCAGCATGGGTATCATCTCCGATGGCAGTTACGGCGTTGCCAAGGGTATCTACTACTCCTTCCCATGTATCTGCGAATTCGGCAGCTACCAGGTTGTTAAAGGTCTGGAAGTCAACGAATACGGTCAGGCCATGATGAAGAAGACCGAGCAGGAGCTGCTGGAAGAAAAAGCCGCTGTCGACCACCTGCTGCCTGCTGAAACCGCTGAATCCCGCGAGAACCTGAAGACTTCTACCGACGGTCAGACTCAGTTCGACAACGGTATCGACGCGGCTTCCGCTTACTACAAAGCTGACCGCATCTGTTGATCAGCGCCCCCGCGTTAGCTCCTCCTGGAGCTAACGCGTCCCCCTTCTCCAAACGCTAACCTCATACTGGGAACTTTCCTTCTGAACGGCTATCAAAGTTTGGACCGTACAGTTTTTTTAAGTGGGAGTTAACAAACAGCTATGGATAGCGTACAGACAGCATCTTCACCTTTGCACGAAAGCGGAGCTTCAACCAGTTTTACCTGTCCTGAGCCTGCGTCAACTGGCTCTCATCACACGAGTAAATCCTGGTTATCCCGTAAGCGAAAGAGCCTGCCACCTGTTGAGCATGACCAGGTAAGTCCAGACAATCAGCCAGTCAAGAAAAGGCGGGTTAAATTAGTTAAACAAACTAATGAGACTGAAGAGGATAAGCGAAAAGCTGCTGTCGCTAAACATCGTTCAGAAAGCCAGGCTCTCAAAGTCGCAAAAAGGAATGCAATGAAAGAAGTAGAGCAATGGCTAAAGGACAAGGATATTGACACAGAGAGCTTAAAGCCAACCGACACAGAAGTAGAAAAAGTTTCTCAGTATGAAAAAATTTTACATTCCTATAAAGACAGGGGTGATGAAACAGCTATATTATGCCAGAGTGCGCTTGGAGAATTAGCTGAAGTTTTTTGTGATTTCAAATGGGACCCTAAAAGAGAAAGCAAAACAAAAACTGTGGAAAAAAACACAAAACAACTAAACCAATCAATAAGGAAAACAAAAAAATTAAAAAAACTCATCACTTTAAATGAAAAAAATTATAACAAACTAATAAACTTAAGAAAAATGGTAGTTAGCAAGTTCTGTACTAATAATAGCACCAACAGAAATAGGAATTACGCCAAAGCCTTATACTCTAAAGCTCAGCCATTAATAGAAAGTTTACCAGAAAACGAACGCACCAATATGAATGAAAAATTAGACCTGCTTGGTAGATTAGCAGGTCTAACACAAAAACCAAAAAGGAAAAACAATTTCAAATCAGCCAATTGGGTTAAAGAGAGAGATAAAAAAATAAAAGAAGCTTGTGACAAGCTGGAAAACATTTTGCTGGAAAAATACAATATCAGAATTGTAAAAAATTCTCACTTCAACCTTATTCATATTGCTAAGGAAAGTATCGAGTTACTCAAACAGCATGGCCAGTTGCCTGCCAAAACATACACACAAAAAGAATTCAAAGAATTTACCAACAGAGACAAAAGAACTGAAAAAACCAAAAAAGACAGCAAAGAATATAGCAAAGAACATAGAATAAAAATAAACAATGCTTTATTAGGGTTACAAGCTTGCTTAGGCAGCCATTTTATTAACAGTTACGGCAATGCAGATTTTGAAACTACAATATTAGCAGCTTGTGACTTTCTTGATAAACATAAGCCTGATCCTCAATTACCCATACCCACACAAGAAGCCGCAGAAGAAGCCCCCCAGACTCAACCAGCCCTGCCATCAACATCACTTAGCTTTGAACCAAAAGAGTCTGCCTGTAGTTCAAAACATATTTACAATCTCCGCAAAGAGCTTGCCTATGCAGAATTGAGAGAAGCTATAAAGCGCTGGCCTGTTTTTCCAAATCCTATCCGAGATAAAAGAGAGTTAATCTGTGCGACTGAATATTGTATTAAATCCATACAGTGGACAGCACCCATAACTTACGAGGCATACCAGCGATTCCTTTCGTCTCAACAGGTAAGCAAGGACTACGATAGCACCCCTGAAGAATCTATCAATAAACAACTGGACTCATTAAAAAAACAATTAATGGAGGTGGCAATACACTCTGAAAGAATAGAAAAAAAAGCAGGACATTGAAATTATCAGGGCCGCAGTCGAATATCTTAACGGCAGGTCTGAAGAAAGCTGCAGGCATTAGTTGCCACTCAGGTGGTGTCTGTAATTACAAAAAATCTTCTTCGCTTACATCTAGAACAGGCAAGCCCCAGCCTGATGTCGCCTCATTTGACACCCCGGAATCACGCCCTGCTAAAAGCGTACCGTTATTCGTCGTTGCTGTTGCCATTCCCTCTGCCGGCAGAGGCACCATGGTTGTAGTGGTCGCAGTAGTACAACTGGTCACCAGGTATGCACTACCCTCGGGGGAGACAATCGTGCTGACGGTTGTTGAATTACCACAGGCTGCCACAGTTTGAAGCGATGTAGTCGTTACGATACCTACAGGCTCTACTTGGGACTGCACTGAAACTGGTGTAGGGCTCTTGTGTTTTCGCTTCATGTGTCCCTCATAATCAGCTTTCCGGGTAAACCCAAGCTGGCATAGGTCACACTGGTAAGGACGCCCCATGTCATGAACCCTCATATGCCTTTTAAGGCTATTTGCCTGGTTAAAGTCCCAGTTACAAACCTGACACAAGTATGGCCGTAAACCTGAATGGGTTTGGGCGTGATTTCTCAGATGTTGTCGTGTATCGAACGAGCGATAGCACTGCGTGCAGTAAAATTGCCTCTTATGGGAGTGGATTTCACAGTGTGTATCAAGGTTTGCCTGTGTCAGAAAATGACGATGGCATTCAATGCAAACGAAACGCGCCTGATTGGCGTGAGCTGCCATGTGAGCACTGAGTTCAACTAAAGTACCAAACTCTGTACGACATACTTCACAGGTATAAGGCATACGAGGTAATCATCGTTCGTAGGGATGGAGTTAAGCACTTACCACCGACGGGAGTAACTCTTCAGTTTCAACTCCCAGATTAGTATTATCAGGAGCACTTTGCATAAGGACTTCTCAACCCTGGTCTATGAGCAATAAGTCAGAAAATAGGATTCCATGTGGTTGAGTACTTATCGTTGAATGATGAAAAAGTCATTGAGCTTTTAACTCAATCTCTGACACACTGGCTCTCTAACATCTGAAGGAAGCAGACCATGAGTGAGTTCGTTCTGGAAAATAATAATCAGACCACCTCCAGCGTAACCGAAATACCTGCTGCTAATATGGAAAAGACTCTGGCAGAACAGCTGCACAAGCAGCGGGAAGCCTTCCTCCAGAACCCTTGCCCAAGCGCCTCGGAACGGCGTGAATGGCTACAGCAGCTTAAACAGGCTTTGCTCAGCCATCAGGAGCAACTTATTCAGGCGATTGATACCGACTTTGGTGGACGTTCCCGCAATGAAACCTTGCTGGCGGAATTTATGTCCTCCCTGAGTGATATTGCCTACGCCAGCAAACGTCTGAAAAAATGGATGAAACCCAGCCGTCGTCGTGTACCACTGCACCTGCAACCTGCTTCAGCCAGGGTGATTTATCAGCCCGTGGGGGTTGTAGGCATTATTGTTCCCTGGAACTACCCGCTGTTTCTGGCTATGGGGCCATTAGTTGCCGCGCTGGCAGCCGGAAACCGCTGCATGCTGAAACTGTCTGAGTTCACTCCGGACACCTCAAAACTGATGGCTGATATTATTGCCAGAACCTTTCCGGATGATCTTGTAACCGTGATCAACGGTGAGGAAGATGTTGCCGCTGCTTTTTCCAGACTGCCTTTTGACCATCTGTTGTTTACCGGCTCAACATCGGTGGGCAAGCATGTGATGCGTGCCGCTGCGGACAACCTGACACCTGTGACACTGGAGCTGGGCGGTAAATCTCCGGTCATTATAGACAATGACTTTCCATTGCAGGAAGCGGTCGAACGCATCTGCTACGGCAAATCCCTGAATGCCGGTCAAACCTGTGTGGCTCCGGATTATATTCTTATCGACAAGTCACGACAGCAGGCGTTTGTCGATACTTACTTTAAGACGTTCCGCTCGATGTACCCAACCGTCAGTGGTAACAGTGACTATTCAGCCATTATTAATCATCGCCAGCATCAACGACTTTTGTCGTTAATTCAGGATGCCAGAGACAAAGGGGCAACGGTTGTAACTCTGGATGATGAAACTATTTCTGACGGTTCTCGTCGTATTCCTCCACACCTGATTCTGAATGCCACAGACGATATGGAGGTGATGCAACAGGAAATTTTTGGCCCCCTGCTGCCGGTCATTGCGATTGATAACCTTGAAGAAGGCATTGATTATGTTCGGGCGCGCCCCCGCCCTCTGGCTCTGTATTATTTCGGGTCCAGTAAGCAGCGCCAGAACCAGGTACAGCAGCAGACCCATTCAGGTGGTGTCTGTATTAACGAAACCCTGATGCACGTTGCCATCGACGATATGCCATTTGGCGGCATCGGCCCTTCAGGCATGGGTCACTACCACGGGCAGGAGGGATTCCTGACCTTCAGCAAAGCGAAATCGATCCTGTCCAAGGGGCGCTTTAACTCCGCCAGGCTGATATTTCCGCCTCATAACAGCCGGTTCAAACAAGCCATACTGAAGTTCCTGTCATCACGTTAACGTGAGAAGAGGCCGTGATAAATTTGAGCCTGAAGGCTGATTTCGTTACGATTGCGCCCTGATTTGCCAACACAACCTCCGCTCAGGGGGATACAGCAGGAAAAGCACTTTCGATGAGCAAAGTTATCTATCCTGGCACTTTTGACCCGATCACTAAAGGCCATATGGATCTGGTCGAGCGCGCCGCTCGCATCTTCGACGAAGTTGTTATTGCGGTGGCTGCCAGCCCCAGAAAAAAACCTTTATTCGACCTGAATGAGCGGGTTCGACTGGCTGAGGAAAGCATTGCTCACCTTGATAATGTCAAGGTCACCGGCTTTAGTTCCCTGTTGGCAAAATTTCTGGAAGAACAGCAGGCAACCGTGATTCTGCGCGGCTTGCGTGCTGTTTCTGACTTTGAGTATGAATTTCAGATGGCGAACATGAACCGTGTTCTGGCGCCATCTGTAGACAGCCTGTTTCTGACGCCTGCGGAGCAGTATTCGTATATATCCTCAACCCTGGTGCGTGAAATCGCTTCTCTGGGTGGAGACATAACGAATTTTGTAGACCCTTGCGTTGGCAAGGCTCTGGCTGAAAAGTTTGGTCAGAAAGACTGAGTTGATCAGAACAGGCTTTTCGGAGAAGATCCCATGGCTTTAGTCATTGTTGACGATTGCATCAACTGCGACGTCTGCGAACCTGAGTGTCCTAACAGCGCCATCTCCCCGGGAGATGAAATCTATGAAATTGACCCGACTCTGTGTACAGAGTGTGTGGGGCATTACGATGAGCCTCAGTGTCAGAATGTCTGCCCTGTCGACTGCATTGAGCTGGATCCTGAACACCAGGAATCCAAAGAGGAGTTGATGGAAAAGTACACCATCATCACCAGCGCTGCGTAATATCTGCGGCTTTTAATGCCGCTTGATGCTAAAGATAGAGGCATTGTTTCTGACAATGCCTCTTCTGTATCTGACTATATTGGATTCACTCAGGGCTGGATTAACTCAGACGGCGTAAATCACCCAGTTTGCCGTCATCGCTATAGGATATTTCAAACGTTCCGTGAATACCTTCACGGGTGACATGCTGTAGCAGAATGTCGTAAGGCAGACTCATCGTGAAGCCTTCCCTGGTTCGTACCTGAACCCTGTGTTTTTTCCCTTTGTAATAGAGCAGAACCTGCTCAGAGTTCAGGCTGATTGAAAACACTGCCGTGTGCATGCTGCCTCCATCCAATGAATTATTCGCTTATACAGTAAAATCTAGCAGGTTGCCTGCTGGTCATCAGGCGGTACAAAACTATCTTATACCAGATGGACAGATACAAAAAAGCCCGGACTCTGTTCAGATATCCGGGCTTTTTTTCAGTCAGGTTCGGATTATGGTTGTCCCTGATCCGGTTGAGGAGGCATCAGGCCCTCAGGCAGTTGCATATCGTTTGGAATCTGCATCTGCTGCATCACCTGATTAATGGATTCGCGGATACTGGCAATCATTGCCTTGTAACCTTCATCAAAGCCACGATAGAACGCCAGAGTTGTTCCCTGCAGCTCTTCACTCTCCTCAGGCTGGAATATTGCCGGTTGCTTGCCTTCCGGATTCTCACCACTGAAGAATGACTCCATAGAGGTTGGTACGGTCAGCGCTACGCGTCCACCCGCCATATAACCATCTACAAAGCGACCTCTCATGAATGGGTTATCACTGCTGCCTACGCCGGCAATTCGATAGGCGTCTTCAGCTTCACACCAGCGATCTTTATATTCACTGGCCTGCTCGCCGTCCCGACAGTCATATTCAAGAATGCCCAGTTTTTTAACCATGCCGTTGTAGCCTGCACGGTAGCCTGCCTCGAAAGGCTTTTCATTCTGTCCTTCAAGCGGTTCCCGGGCCACACTGCTGGCTTCAGCACGTCTGCCATCGTTGATGCCCTGGCGGAAACCTTTCAGGAAAGGACCAAAAGCCTCCGGGTCATCTGCTACGGTGCTCTCATCAAACAGGCTTCTGGCTTCACACCAGGTCTGTTTCATGGGGTCACTGCTGTCGACTATGGAACAGTCGTAAGATTCTTCAACGGCGGCAGGACGGCTATCGTCGACTACAGGTGCCACTTTGGGGCATTCTTTGGGCTTGCTGCATCCCTGCAGAATGGCCAATACAGCCACTGCGGGCAGAAAACCTACCGAAACAACTTTACGCATTCAATTCTCCTTCCGGGGACTGAGCCCTGAGAATCATTGCCTGATGTCGATATGAAAACCATATAAACCACCTGGGAACCAATGATACGGACTCAATTTAGTATTTGTTCACCATCGTTTGACGGAGCTGAGTAAATATAGTTCACAAAATCAGTCATTTTCTTTTGTCGCCTCACTGTTCTGGTCGTAGTACTGAAAAACGGCTGTTTTTAAGCTGGACGCCAGCCCCGAAGCCGCATAATTCCTGCCAGCTCTCCGGTAGCTGTTGCCTGAGCAGAGATATCAGTTGCTCAAGCGGGCAGTCCGCCTGACAGGCAGGCAATATCAGTGGTTCATCATCGAGGAACCATTTAACACTGGGCTTTCGTCCCTCACTGCTGCTCACAAGAAGATCAAGGTGAGACCCGTAGCCGACATTCTGAGTGCGTGGAACGCCCATAATGGCCAGAAATGCCAGCAGGTTAAGATCACTGGCCACGTAGAGGACAAAGCGTTCGCAATGATTTCCTTTGCAGGTTTGATGACGGGCTGGCTTGCGAGCCTGATTCCTGGCCTGATAGCCATCCAGAGTTTTAATCAATTCCTGAATAAAGTTTGTACTCAGGATCTGGAGAATTTTCCGGTCTTTCACAAATTCTCTAAAAAACCAGTCCAGCAAGCCGATCAGTTGTTCCTGATCAGCAGGGGTCAGGTCATCAGGCAGCGGGATGTTGTATAGCTTACGGATAAACACCGCATCCATCAGAGAAGCCAGGGGGAAAATCAGTTCCGGCCGGTTAGCCACTTTTGCCCAGTATGAAAAGCGCGCTCCATAGCTCGCTTTTTTCTGTTGCCATATCGCACTGGCTTCCAGAGCTTCCAGACGTTTCACAAACCCCGGACAAAGATAATGAGCACTGAATAGAAAGTCAGACTCAGGAGGATAGGCAAACAAAGGAGGAATCTGCGTCTGGTTCGGCAGGCCGGTTTCAGCCACGCCTGCAGGGTAAAAACCCTGAAGGATGGCACTGGCAGACTGGATGGTGCGGTTCAGGTTTCTGGCAATATGTCGACTGTAACCACTGTGCCAGGTTTCAGGGAAATCATCAGAAAAGTAGCGTTTCCTAAGCTTTTTTCCCAGTTCGTAGCATTGCTTCACCCCCTTTACCGTCAACTCACCGCTACCCATAGGCCAGAGTTTTTCATTGAAAGGAACCTGGGGAGAACGATCACCATGACGAACCAGGCTGATAACCAGATCCGGAGACTCAGCAGTTGCGAAATGAGGTTGAAAGCAGGTGCCTGCTAAAAAAGCCAGCAGCACCATCCAGATGCAAGATTTATTCATTATTCTGTTCGCTTTAGAATTAGCCTTGCGAAGAGAATAGAAAAGATTTTCTGTTTAACCAGTCTTCACTGTATGTCGCTGATTCCCATTGCCTGTTTGATAATACATTCTTTTATCAAATGAGAATCATTAGCCAGTTTTAACCCCGTGTTACGTAACCAGCGAACAGTCAGATCGTCAGCGTGAAACAAATGCTGAAAGCCGTCCATCGCCGCTAACATGGTCATGTTGGCACCTTTGCGATGACGCTGGTAACGCCCGAGAATATGCTCACCTGCAATATCATCGCCACGCTTACAGGCACGGGTTAATTCCCTGCTTAACGCTTCAACATCCTGCAGTCCCAGATTAACCCCCTGCCCCGCCAGAGGATGAATGGTATGGCAGGCGTCTCCCACCAGTACAACGCCTTCCCGGTAATAGTGTCTGGCGTGTCGATGTTTGAGGGGAAAACGGTAACGCTGATCTGTCCGGATAATATTACCAAGGCGGTGTTCAAAAGCGTTGCCCAGCGCTTTGCAGAATGCCTCTTCGTCAAGCGACATAACTTCATCAGCACGCTCAGGCAGTAGTGACCAGACAATAGAACAGTAATGTCTGCCGTTTTGATCAGGCACAGGCAGAAATGCCAGAGGGCCGGTATCGAGAAAAACCTGCCAGGCCGTATCCTGATGGTGTTTTTCAGTCTCAACCGTAGTGACAATGGCATGATGCAGACAATCTTTTTGTGACTGCGGAATGCCCGCCCATTTTCTTACCGCAGACCCGGCACCGTCAGCACCCACCAGCAACCGACAATGAAATGCCTGCCCGTTTTCAGCCACTACCTCATAACCCGTTTCAAGCTGCCTGAATGACAATTCGCCCGAAGCTTCCAGCAGGTCAACAGATGAATTCTCCAGCCCTTTTAACAACGATTCCCGAATCACAGGGTTCTCAACGATATACCCCAGCTGTGGATAACCTACTGACCCGGCATCAAAGGCTATTTCCCCGGTACCTTCACCATCCCAGACCCGCATGTGGCGGTATGGACAAACCCTCTGGGAGATCATGGTGTCCCAGACACCCAGGCGCTTAAAAAGCTGCACTGAAGCTTCTGTCAGAGCACTGACCCGTGGAGAATAAGGGGCATTCTCTGAAACCAGATCAGGCTTCAGGCTATGTTGATCAATGACGACTATTCGCAGAGAGGTTTCACTCAGACTCAGCGCCAGAGCCGCGCCCACCATTCCACCACCAACGATGGCAACATCATAGTTCTGTGAAAAATAGTTCTGCGAAAAATAGCTTTGCATAAGAACATACTCCTTCCCTGATCCGATCAAAGCCCCATGGCTTTTCGGGCAAAACGGGTCTTCAGGCGACGACTGACATTCAATCCGGCCAGCCCAAGGTTACGGGCCAGAATCACTCCTGCCTCTTTTCGGGCAAAGAGTTTGACCAGGTTGTCACAGAAATCCAGCGTCATAGACTGGTCCCGTTTCTGACCTTCAACATACTGCAACAACTGACTCAGCTGACCGGGCGATTTTCCCGCAGCCAGAGAATCCGATATATTACTCATCAGTGCCATCGCATCCCTGATCGCCAGATTATATCCCTGCCCGGCAACAGGATGCATGGCATGGGCAGCATTGCCCAGAACCACAAGGCCGGGACGAACCTGCTCTCTGGCAACATTTAATGACAACGGATAGCTGTTTCTCTGACCGAGCCGGACAAACCGCCCCGCGCGCGTGCCAAACAGCTGTTGCAGTCGCGCCATAAACGACTCGTCATCCAGTGCCATATAATCACCAATCTGTCGGTTTGGCAGTGTCCACACCAGACCGCATCGGTAATCTCCGGCTTCAGTGCCTGTCAGGGGCAATAACGCCATAGGGCCTTCACCGGCAAACCGTTCGTAGGCAATGCCCGCGTGAGGGCGATCAAGGGATACATTTGCCACCAGGGCATGCTGCTGATAGTCAAACTGTTTACGGGATATGTGCAGTTTATCCAGCAGTGACGAACGACCACCATCCGCAAGAATGGTCAGGTCAGCCTGATAGTTATTTTGAGAGCCACTTCGGTTATTCCCCGCAATGACTTCAACATCCATCCGGGCTTCTGGCAGAGGTTTGATGCCGGTGACTTCAGCAGGGCTTAACACTTCAATCAGCTGCTGGTCGCGAAAAGCTTTAAGACGTTTGAGTAACACCTTGCCCAGACGAAAGTTCTCGATCACATAACCCAGAGCCGGAACATTTTCTTCGTTGTGATTAAGGTGTGTCTGACCAAAATGCCCTCTGTCTGAAACATGGATATCAAGAATAGGCATCGCATCGTCAGACAGTTCTTTCCAGATGCCCAGCTGCTCATAAATAAGACGGGTACCGTATGAGAGTGCCGACGCTCTGGCATCATAGCTGGGCGGAGTATCCCCTGGTTTATCAAGGTCATGGCTTTCGATCAGCCCGACCTTAAGCTGATGACTTTTTATAACAGGCTCCAGCGCACACAGCAGGCTGGTGCCTACCAGCCCTCCTCCGATAATCAGGATATCGAACTGCTTCTCCGTCATATCTCCCCCGAATTCATCAGTCATGAAGAGCCATTCATGGCTGTTTGTATTTATTATTTACAATGAAAATGCAGCTTATACTGTTCATAAGCTCATGGCTGTTTAATGCAGACGACTATTTTCTGCGGCTGCCACCGGTGCTGCCGCTTCTTCGTCTGAATTCATTTCCGCAAACACATTCAGCAGTGCCATGCGCACATATTCACTGACTTCCAGGAAAAAGCGCTCGGTTTCATCGCTTTCATCCGATTCCTGAATCTGGGCGATCTCAGAGAAATCGTGCAGGATGCCGTTCAGATCTTCACTCAGTTTCTTGCTGGCAGCACTTTCACCAAAACCCGAGAGAAAACCATGACACCAGAGACCCAGCGCTTCAGTACGCTGCTCCATCGACTCTTCATCATCAGGTAAAAGTACCTGAATGCCAAAATCCCCCTGCTCCAGCTGTAAGCGGGTACCTTCATACATAGCGGCAAATTGTTGCAGGCTCACTTCATCCAGCGGCTCATCGCTCAACATACCCGCGACCTGACGTTGCCAGGCTTCTACACCCGGACGTTCTCCACCCGCCAGCAGGCCACACAGTAAACCATGCAACTCCGATGGGTGACTGCCACCGCCCAGCTCTACCAGTCTGTCTGCCAGTTCATCAAAAAGGATGGGCTTGTGACCCATTTCATTGTGAGACATGTCTCTAAAACCTGAATACATCAATGCAGGCAGTTTAACAGATTACACAGAAAAACCCTGACCGGACTCACTTCAACAACCGGGCATCTGCTCAACGGCCTGCCTGAGTTCGGGATGATGGCGCAAAATAAACGCCTTCTGCTTCTCTTTCGACCACCCCAGAGTGTTCAGAATACCCAGCAGGTTTCCGGGGTCCGGTGTTACAGCCGATTTGTGGTGTCGCCGTCGTTCTTCTGCCAGTTGATGAGCCGTATGGGCATCATAGCCACTTTGTGTATGATTACGCTTCAGTTCCCGACTGATTGTACTGCGGTGACATCCCAGCCTTCTGGCGATCTCTGCCTGACTTTTACCCTCTCTTTTCAGTGACCAGATAGTGATACGATCATGTTCTGTTAATTGTGTGTAACTCATATCCGAATCCCCCGTCGTCCTGCCCGGAGAAATAATAAACCTGTCGTACAAAACAAATGATTGGTCTGAGACAATAAAAGTTTCGAATATCCGAAAGCAGGCAGGGTTGAGGGGGTGTTCTGCTATTCCATAGCCGCTCCCTAGCCGCTATAGTAGAGGGAATAAAACGGTCAGCTGGATTTTATGAACGACCCGGATTTAACAGCACTCAGTCAGAAAATAGAGTACCTGGTGAGTCTCTGTAATAAATTAAAGGGAAGAAAACAGGCTGCTGCGGAATGAGGAACGCAAGTGGCAGCTTGAGCGTGCCTATTTGATGTCAACGAAAGATCAGGCGAGAGGTGAGGTCGAGGACATGATCAAACGATTACGAGGATTGGAGCAATAAAGCATGATTGATAACCCTTCGACCACTTCTGTAAAAATTCTCGATAAAGAATACCGCATCAGCTGCCCTCGTGAAGAAGAAGCCGCACTGCATAAAGCTGCGCACCTGCTTCATGACAAAATGAAAGAGATCAAGTCTGGCGGAAAAGTGATCGGTCTGGAACGAATTGCGGTTATGGCGGCTCTGAATATGAGCTATGAGCTACTGCGACTCAAAGAAAATCAGTTCGAAAACAACACCGATGCCCAGCAGCAGATTCAGGATATGATGGGCAAGCTGGATCAGGCTCTGACCAATCTCGACAGCTAACGTTTGCCATCAGAAAAGCGCATCTTTTTACATCCTACGGCACTATTAAAAAATAAATCAATAGCAAAAAAAACCTACAGACTTGAGAGCGAGAACCGATATAATCGAACTCAAGTCTCCCTGGTCTGTTTGCCAGTCATTAAAGACCCGGGCTGATAATACCATACCAGGAAGTTCCTCGTTGGTGCTGGAGCGCAGGTCCACCATGCAGTGGAAAGCCCGATTCACTACAGCAACTTCCACCGTTGCTTAACAGCAACGGGCTTACGTGACAGCGGCGGTTTGGGGAGGCTTACACATTCAGATTAAAATGCTTTGACCAGCATTCTTCAGGCTGCACTTCTTACCGCTGCATTTCCTTGATTAGCAAACCGATACCTGTTGCCAGCTCCTTTACCGCTTTGGGCGCATAGGTGATTTCCATCCAGCGTGTCTTCCGGTTGGGAAACAGAACCCAGCAACGTTGTTCCAGTCTGGAACAGTCCGACTGCAGGGAATATCCCATGCCATACACTTTAAGTGTATTGTTTTCCATTACGATTCGGTTTGCCTGCGTCAACTTGCGTGTAACAACCAGATCGCCAGCCTGATTGGCCTTCACCGAAAAATACAACGATGGCTGTTCATCAGAAGCCGTTCTGTCATAAATCGCATTGGCACGCAAAAGACTGTTCAGATAAGCCTGCAATTCCTGACCAGACACTCGCTCGCCGGAGTCATCTTTCATCAACCGAACAAATGAAGTGGGCTTGCCTTCCGGTTTCAAAACGGCGGCTCCCCAGGCAGGCAAAGCCGTGAGAAAAGCAAACAGCAGAAGCGTTAGTTTATTCATGGCAACCGGCAGTAGCAGTCTGTCATTACTTCTACTATCGGTCGCGAATTGAGCGCCTTAATGGTTGTTATGGTCTGGCGTCACCCGAATCACTTCTTCAACGGTTGTCAGACCTGAAGCCACTTTTTGAGCACCGGACAATCTCAGGCTGTACATGCCTTCTTTTGCCGCCTGCCGCCTGATGCGATGGATATCTGCGTCATCGTTCAACAGGGTGCAAAGGGTTTCAGACATGGGCATGATTTCATACACCCCTGCCCGTCCATGGTAGCCGGTTTCCCTGCACTCCTGACAGCCAACGGGGCTGAACACTTCAGCAGGCTGGGGAGCCGACCAGGGTTTGGTTAACGATTGCCATCCTGATTGATCAATCGCAACCGGCTGTTTGCAGGAAGGGCATAAAGTGCGTACCAGTCTCTGCGCCATAATTCCAAGCAGTGTCGCCTTAATCAGATATGCCGGTACGCCCAGTTCCATCAGACGGGTCACCGCAGAAGGCGCATCATTAGTATGCAGGGTTGAAATCACCAGGTGTCCGGTCAATGCAGCCTGAATCGCCATATCAGCGGTTTCAAGATCGCGAATCTCGCCCACCATGATGATATCCGGATCCTGTCGTAAAAGAGCCCTTAAACCACTGGCAAATGTCAGGTCAATATTATGCTGCACCTGCATCTGGTTGAAACTGGCTTCCACCATTTCAATCGGGTCTTCAATGGTGCAGACATTCACCTGCTCGGTCGCCAGTTTTTTCAGCGTTGAATACAGGGTGGTGGTTTTGCCTGAACCCGTAGGCCCGGTCACCAGCACTATGCCACTGGGCTGACTGGTCATTTCTGTCCAGCGGCGTTCATCCTCTCTGGAGAAACCCAGGTCAGAAAAACCTTTGACCAGTACTTCCGGGTCAAAAATCCGCATCACCAGCTTTTCACCAAAGGCCGTGGGCAGGGTAGAAAGACGCAACTCCACTTCATTGCCGTCAAGGTTAACGGTCTTCAGCCGCCCATCCTGAGGTTTACGTTTCTCTGCCACATTCATCCGGCCCAGTATTTTAAGGCGACTGGTCACTGCTGCCGCCACTTTTGCGGGCATCTGATAGATAGAATGCAGTACGCCATCAATGCGAAAGCGTAGATGGCACTGGTCTCTTCGGGGTTCAACATGAATATCGCTGGCACGTTGCTCAAAGGCATATTGCAAAAGCCAGTCCACAATATTGACAATATGCTGGTCGTTGGCATCCGGGGATTTCATATTCCCCAGCTCCAGCATCTGCTCAAAGCTGTTCAGGTTCGCTGACTGCACCCCGTCGTTTTCAATCGCCCCCTGAATCGATTGGGCAATGCGGTAGAACTCTGTGGTAAAACGTCGTATATCAACCGGGTTAGCCACAACCCGGCGAATCGTTTTGCGATTCACATGCTGAAGGTTGTCTTCCCAGCCCGTATACCAGGGGTGGGCAGAAGCAATAACCACCTCATCATTACTGACATCAACCGCCAGAATTTCATGTCGAAGGGCGTAAGCACGGGACATAACCGGAGTGACTGCCGAAGCATCTATTTTCAATGGATCAATGGCGAAATACTCCTGCCCGGACAGGGTGGCCAGCCATTGTATTAGCCATTCCAGCTCCAGATTTTTTCCGGGTTCACTGGCACTACTCAGCTCCAGTGAGGCAATGTATTCCAGAGGGTGAAGCTTCAGCTGCTCAGCAGACCGGTGTTTGGACAACACACTGTCAGCATCAGCCTGCGACAGATGCATGGAACGCACAAGGTCTGAGACTGTGGTAGTCAGGTCCAGACGCTGGTGACGATGCTTAAAGACAGCTTTAGAGGCTTGAGAGGGCTTGAAGGTTGTATTTTTCACGCCAGTCACGACAATTCCCTGTTGTTACTGCTTTTTATTGTAGCTGTCGCTACTGTATCCTGTTCTGCACTCTCTCCTGTTCAACACTGTATGCCTGCCTCCCGTCCGGAGTTGATTTCCAGAGGCGTGCCAAAGCTCTCAAGATGAGGTGATAGAAAGTGGTAGAACAGATTTTTGACATGACCAACAAACACTCTGCATTTGTCCATTGGCGTCAAACAACGACCGGGCTTAATACCCGCATGGAGTATCACGATAAAACAGATAATGTCGGTTTATGCGCAGGCATCACAGCAGTCTGGATAAAAAAGAGTCTGGCATCCAAAGGCAGAGGCATCAAAACAGCGGTTGAGCTGGGCTCGCTACACCTGATGGGAATCGTACATGGAGCGTTCAAAAGAAAAATGCCTCGACCACAAGACTACGATATAGCAGACTCGATCACCCCTTTGCTGAACGCTCAAAGTCTGATGTATTGGGATTCCATGTGCGGAAAGTATCGGATGAACCCTGCTGCCATGGCTCTCTGGGGATCACTCAAACCCAGCCACTGCCTGATTGCCTTTAATCATCAGGAATCTGGAATGGGCCATGTAATGGGCATGCGCTTTGAAGATAACACACTGGAAATGTTTGACCCCGGTCAGGGTCTTTTTCAGTACAGTGATCCGCTTAGCTCTGCAATGCACCTGCAAAGTGTCATTTACGGGCGTTATTCAAAATGCATTGGTGGAGAATGGGGAGTTTTCAGAGTGAAATCCACCCTTGACTAACCGGATCTGTAAAGCAGTTCAAACCCCCGTTCAGCCTTACTCTGGTCTGAAGGCGTCAACTGAATAGTTTGACCCAGTTCATCGGCTATCTTCTGAAGAACAGATTCATCACCTTCTATTAATTCCAGTTCCAGCTCACAGATCGGGGAGTGGGCATCACCACTCTTAACCAGTCCATGATCCAGAGCCGCTTCAACTCTCGCCCCGTCGTATTCAACCAGCCAGGTGGTTCGGTCAAAGTCGGTCGCAAACAGAGGTTGCAGCTGATCCGGAGCAACACCCTGCAGAGACTCAGGCCAGACCTCAGTCAGCCCGGAAAAGTCCAGTTGATTCCCCGGAATGCGCCATTCCCACTCTCCACGGCGGGTCAGGCCGTTAATGCTCTCTCCTTTTGTTTTAAGGGTCTGAAAGTATTCGCCATTTTTCTCACGAATACGCAGTGCCACCCTGGCCTGATTCAGAGCCATATCCTCAGTGTCGTAGTAAATATTGCCCAGATGAAAGGTTCCCGGACCTTCGACAGCGAACTTTTTCCAGAACGAGTGGGTCTTAAGCTGCGAAATAGAGTTTTCAGACAGCGACAGTTTTAACTCAGTTTCAAAACTCATGGGAAGGCTCAACCTTCAATAATTACAGAGGCGCAGAGTTTACGTGATCTTAACAGCAACGGAATAGCAAAAAGCCCGTTCTAACCGGAATGTGCATAATTTACACAGTCTCCTATAATTTTTCGTTCAGTTAACCGGATTTGCAGTTATGCCAAGCAACTTACTGTCCAGTGTATTTGGCCGGTCTCCCATCGGCCCGATACAGAAGCACATAACCAAGGCGCATGAATGCGCCATGGAACTGGAACCGTTTTTTATTGCGGCTTTCGATGGCGACTGGAAGCAGGCTGAATCCATCCAACAGAAAATTGTGCAACTGGAACACGAGGCGGACGATATGAAAAGGAGCGTCAGGCTGTCCCTGCCTAACAGCCTGTTCCTGCCCGTTCCCCGCACTGACCTGCTTGAAATTGTCACGGTACAGGACAAAGTCGCCAATCGTGCCAAAGATATTGCCGGTATTGTGCTGGGTCGTCACATGGTCATTCCTCCCGAAATCCGGACAGCCTTTCTCAATTACCTGAAACGCTCTATTGCTACCTCTGCCCAGGCGCTCCGTGCCATGGACGAGCTGGATGAGCTGGTTGAAACCGGCTTCAAGGGGAGAGAAGTCAATCTTGTAGAACAGTTAATCGATGAACTGGATCGAATTGAAAGTGAAACCGATGAGCATCAAGTTGAAGTCCGAAAAATACTGTTCAGGCTGGAAAAAGACCTGCCTCCCGTGGACGTCATCTTCCTTTACAAAATCATTGACTGGGTTGGAGACCTTGCAGACCGCGCCTCTCGCGTGGGCGGCTATCTCCAGTTACTTCTTGCCCGTTAACTGAACCACCAACCGGAAGCATATCCATGAGCATTATCGCAGAATATGGCACGATACTGCTGGCACTGGCCTGCCTGTTTGGTTTTTTCATGGCCTGGGGGGTTGGAGCCAACGACGTTGCCAATGCAATGGGAACCTCGGTCGGATCAAAAAGCCCTGACTATCAAGCAGGCCATCTGCATCGCCATCATACTGGAGTTTGCAGGGGCTTACCTGGCCGGAGGGTCAGTGACCGACACGATTCGCAAAGGCATTATTGATCCCCACATGCCGTTACTGATCGACAACCCCCATCTGCTCGTTTATGGCATGATGGCTGCCCTGCTGTCTGCCGGCACCTGGCTACTGGTCGCCACCCATTACGGCTGGCCCGTTTCAACCACACACTCCATTGTCGGTGCCATTGTGGGGTTTGCAGCCGTTGGCATTTCTACTGAAGCCGTCATCTGGAGCAGTGTTTCCTCCATTGTTGCCAGCTGGGTCGTATCGCCCGTTATGTCCGGCACACTGGCTTTCATGATTTTTATGAGCGTGCAGAAGCTGATTCTTGATACCGACAACCCTTTCAAAAACGCCAAGCGCTATGTCCCTGTCTATATGTTTCTGGTCGGTTTCATGATGTCCATGGTGACTCTGGTCAAAGGGCTGAAGCATATTGGCTTACCACTGGATTACAGCCAGAGTATTACCCTTGCCCTGAGCATTGGTCTGCTGGTTATGATCGCAGGCAAAATATCACTGACCAGAATCAAGGAAGATATTCAGGCTGACAAAGAATTCCACTTCTCCAGCGTAGAGAAAGTGTTTGGTGTTATGATGATTTTCACTGCCTGTTCCATGGCGTTTGCCCACGGTTCCAACGATGTTGCTAATGCCGTTGGACCTCTGGCAGCCATTGCCAGCATTATTGGCAGCGGTGGCGAAATCTCCGGACAGACAGGTATGCCAAGCTGGGTATTGCTGCTGGGAGCTGCCGGCATTGTGGTCGGACTCGCCACCTATGGTTACCGGGTCATGGCGACCATTGGCACCCATATCACCGAACTCACGCCCAGCCGTGGCTTTGCCGCAGAACTGGCCGCAGCGTCTACGGTGGTTCTGGCTTCCGGCACAGGCTTACCGGTCTCTACGACTCATACACTGGTAGGTGCTGTTCTGGGCGTTGGCCTTGCCCGGGGGATTGGAGCCCTTAACCTGAGAGTTATTGGCACCATCTTCATGTCCTGGCTGATCACTCTGCCTGCTGGTGCCTTCCTTGCTATTGTCTACTATCACTGCCTGTACTTTATCTTTGGCTGATCATTTAATTAACAACAGGTACCAGCAAGCTCTCTATCGTCGCACCCGGGTGAGCAATCAAAAGGACCATAATGAACTTTCCGGGTGCCATGGATCGTGAAGTGCGCCCCTAACCGGGTGTTTTGCAGCATGGCGGCCGTATTGCCGCACACTCTTACAGGCTTGCCCGTTATAAAGCGATGATGGTCATCCAGTTGAAAAGAGTGTGGATACCCGGATACGGTTCCTTTGTAGGCGGCTATCTGGCCGTAGTCTTCACAAATATCTTCAAGGTTATCCAGTTTAAACGCCCGTATTGTCATGGAGTAAAATGCAATACCGCCTATTTTCGCTTCTATCTCGGGATTATTAATGGTCACAGGCGCTTTGGATAACAAACGGTAGTCAGGGCAACCCAGTTCATTTAAAAGACGCCTGAAGTCTTCAATGTACAGAGCCCCGCTCAGGCACTCGCCAAGAAGAACAGGGTCGCCCTTTAGTGACTCAGGTATTCGCTGACCGGAAAAAACATCTGAAAAGAGCAATTCCCCTCCCGGCTTAAGAACCCGAAAAATTTCTTTAAAAACCTCTCTTTTATAGGGCGAAAGATTGATGACACAGTTTGAAACAACCACATCAACCGACTCGCTCTCAATCCCCAGCCATTGCAACTTTTCAATATAACCTGACTTGAACTCAACATTAGGCGCCTGTTGAAAGCCCAGTTTCTCCATCATTGAGGGCAGATAGCGCCTGGCGACAGACAGTTGTTCATCGGTCATATCAACACCGATGACCAGACCATTTTTACCCACCAGCCCTGAAAGAATATAAGTATCCCTGCCGGTGCCGCAACCAAGATCAAGCACGGTACACCCGTCCAGAGACGCTGGAATAGGCGAGCCGCAGCCGTAAAACCGGTCAGTAATTTCCTGATCTATAAGCTTCAGAATGTTCCGGGCGGGCAAAGGCATTGTGTTGGACTCAGAACAGCAGGCATTGGTTTTAAGATCCCCGGTTCCGGAAAGAACACGACCATAATACTCTTTGAGAGTTTCGTGATTATGGGACAGATTTTTCATCGTGTTTACCTTTACACAGAACCGCCCTGAACAAACCATGACCAAGTTTAGTCCAGAATATCTCAGCCCTGCCTGACCATGGCTTATAAAATACTCCGACAGCCTGATATGATGAACGAGTTGCCAAAGTCGTTAACTCCAGCATCAAGGCGACCCGGAACCGGTACCAGCATATGTCAGATAACATTCAGCCTGATCTGCGATCAGCCCTTTCACGTCTCATTCAGCTGCCTTCTGTCAGCTCTACCCAGCCGGCACTGGATATGGGTAATCTGCCTGTTATCCATGAACTGGCCAGCTGGTTTGAAAGCATGGGGTTTCAGTGTGAAATCATGCCGGTTCCGGAACTCTTCGGGAAAGCCAACCTTATTGCTACTCTGGGACAGGGTCCCGGGGGGCTGGTTCTGGCAGGGCACACAGACACGGTTCCCTACAACGAGCAGCTCTGGCAAACCGATCCATTCAGGCTGGTAGAAAAAAATAATCGTTTCTATGGGCTTGGCAGTTGTGACATGAAGGGCTTTTTTCCACTGATTATGGAAGCCGCCAGAGAGTTTGCCGCAGGCGATCTGAAAGCCCCTCTGATTGTCCTTGCTACAGCAGACGAAGAGTCTTCCATGTCGGGAGCTAGGGCTCTGGTGACAGCAGGACGTCCAAAGGCTCGTTATGCCGTAATCGGTGAACCCACCGGCTTAACACCAATTTATATGCACAAAGGCATTATGATGGAACGCATCCGGGTGGTTGGTCAGTCAGGACATTCCAGCAACCCGGCGCTGGGAAAAAACGCGTTGGAAACCACACACAAAGTGATTTCCGAAGTGATGGCTTTTCGGGCAGAACTGGCTGAGCAATATAATAACCCCGGATTTACCATTCCATCACCCACCATGAACCTTGGCTGTATCCATGGTGGTGACAACCCCAACCGTATCTGCGGGCAGTGCGAACTGGATTTTGATGTCCGGCTATTACCCGGTATGGAAAGCAATGAAGTTCGTTTAAAACTCAATAACAGACTGCAACCCATTGCCCGTGCCGATGGCGTAGAACTGAATCTGGAACCGATTCAGGCCTGTGTTGACCCCTTTTCAGGTCTTGCCGACTCCGAACTGGTCAAAACCTGTGAAGCCCTGACCGGACATAAAGCCCAGTCTGCTGTGTTCACAACAGAAGCGCCTTTTTTCAGTCAGATGGGAATGGACACGGTTGTTCTGGGTCCCGGTGATATTGATCAGGCTCATCAGCCGGACGAATTCCTTGCCCTTGACCGAATTGAACCCACAATAAGTTTGCTAAAAGCCCTGATCAGGCAGTATTGTCTCTAGGAGCCTGTCGGACTTAAGACTGTCCTACTGCGGTTGCAATAAATTGGTCTAAAAATTCCTGCTTTCTCGTTGAATAGCTCGCTATTCGCCTCAAAATCAGAAATTTTCATCCTCAATTTCTTGCAATCCTTGCTACGGACGCTTAAGTCCGACAGGCTCCTGGAAATACAGTCTGGCTACATGAAGTAGCCAGTCAATTAACGAAGAATGATAAATATCTGGCCAACCTGTGAATGATTTCAGCACCGAGTATGTAAAATTTTTTCGTCAGTCTTCTCCCTATATCCATGCCCACCATGGCAAAACATTTGTCATCACACTGGGGGGAGAGGCTCTGGCCCATGAAAATCTGACGAACATAATCAACGACATTGCCCTGCTGAGCAGTCTTGGGGTACGCATGGTGCTGGTGTATGGCGCTCGCCCCCAGATCGAAAGCCGACTGAAAGAAAAAGGGCTTAAGTCAAACTATTACCAGAATCGTCGTATTACCGACAAACAAAGCCTTGAGTGCGTCATGGATGCCGTTGGCAACCTGAGGGCGCTGATTGAGTCGCGTCTGTCTTCCAGCCTGGTCAATTCCCCCATGCAGGGTGCCAGCATCCGTGTTGCCAGTGGTAACTTTGTGATCGCTAAACCACTGGGCGTGCTTGACGGAAATGATTTTCAGCATACGGGCGGAGTACGCCGCATTGATGATAAGGCCATCCACCAGCTGTTGGACAATGAATACATTGTATTACTACCCTGCCTTGGTCTCTCACCAACAGGCGAAGTGTTCAATATTGAAGTCGAAGAACTGGCAACCCATACCGCCATTCATTTGAAAGCTGAAAAGCTGATTCTGTTTGGAAAGCAGGGGGGGATTACCAACGAAGACGGCCAGTTAATCAGTCAGCTATCTCCAGCCACTGCAAACCAGTATCTGGAAAAGCTGGAAAAGCAGGGTGGTCAGATTCATCTTACACGTCTACTGTCTTCTGCCATCAATGCCTGCCTTGATGGCGTAGAGCGAGCCCAGATGGTGAACTTTCAGGAAGACGGTTCCCTGTTGCTGGAGCTGTTTACCCGGGATGGCAGAGGCACGATGGTGTCCCGCGATCGTTATGAGGAAATCCGTACGGCCACCATTGAGGATGTTACCGGCATTCTTGAACTGATCAGACCTCTGGAAGAAGCGGGTGTTCTCAGGCGCCGGTCCAGAAAAGAGCTGGAGCGTGAAATCAGCCTGTTCCGGGTTATTGATCTTGATGGCACCATTATTGGTTGCGCAGCTATTCACCCTTTCCCCGGAAAGAAAGCAGCCGAGCTGGCCTGCCTGGTGGTGCATCCTGAATATCGTAGAGACAAGCGGGGCGACAGCCTGCTGGAAGCCATTGTAGAACAGGCAAAACAGCAAAAACTTGAACAGGTTTTTGTTTTAACCACGCAAACCGTTCACTGGTTTATGGAGCGTGGTTTTTAAAGAAGTTGATGCCAATGCACTGCCACCTGAGAAAAGGCAGCAGTACAACGTTAAGCGGCAGTCAAAAATACTGGTTCTTGCCATGTGACATTACATGACCTGCACTGTGTTTATTGCCCTTACGGCTGCATGTAATAGGATATATCTTCTTCAATGGGCTTATTAATAATGATACCTGATGGATTCAAAGTTGCAGCTTCCGGTACGTCCTGATCTGCAACTTTTTTATCCTGATGAAGGGTGTTTATAGTGATCTTATTTTTTATTTCGTAATCATTAGCCTTGGCATAGGCATAGCCCGGTGTCCAGGTGGCGGGATGGGGTTTTCCATTCTGAACAAATGACTTAACAATAACCAGATTATGATATCGCTGTATGCCAAAATGTTTAAGCAGAGAAACCATATACGTCAAAGTGCCACAATTTTTGTCCCTTTCAATGTTCTGAATTGAACCACTGTATTTAAAATCAGATGCTTTAGTGACAACTCTCGGCACAACAGGCTGTGAAAGTGATTTTTCAAAAAAAGAAAACAGATTAACACCATCATCCATTTCATTTCTATTCAGCATTAAGTCCAGATAACTTAGAGAGTGGTGCTCACAGGAATAATAAGCAGCCATTTCAAATTGCCACAAGGTCAGGTGGGAACGAAGCCCCATATGAACGGTATAGTCGTAAAAGTAACCACTCAAATAATAAGTATCAGGCATTTCCCAGCTATATACCCTATCGCCAGACCGCCAGAAAACCCGCTTCCCATACTTATCATCGTCTTCTTTTGGAAACAGGCTATCCATCGCTTGTTGGCATTCAAAATAATTAGCAGTTTCAAACCTACCTTTACTCCATCCTTCACAAGGGGAATCATTTTTAAATTTTTCCTTATAGTTTTTATAAGCCTTCTTTAGTCCAAACCCCAACTTAGATTCAGCCATCACTTTGTTGACGTTCTTCTGGATAAGGCCATGTTCAAAAAACAATAAAGCCTTATCATCTATTTTCTCAAGGGAAAAACTTTTGTTGAATAACTTTATGTTGTCTGTATCTATTTCTGATTTCAAGCTCACAGCCACTTGAGTAGAACTTCCACCTAGTTCAACAATACCGTAAGACTCCTCAGGATTATCAAGTTTCCCATAAATGTAATTTACTCCCAGCCAGTTGTAGGCACCTTCCATTGAACCATCAAGCACTTTCATTTCAATATCATATTTACTTCCATCTACGCCAAAATGCTCAAGCTTTTTCCTGATCTCTCCAAACACTTTCTTTGCGTTCTCTTTATCCGTTCTTTTACCTGCGGTTGCTCCAAGAAAAAAAGATGACTTGCAATTAACACCACAATTCTCTTCTTTCAGCAGGTTTGCTATCAGTTGTGCAGATTTATCGGTAATTCCACCATGTTTCAAGCTCAGGGAACTGGCTTCGTGCATAGGCGACTGTTTTATTAATCGAAATTCTTCATGATTATAATTTCTGCCAAACAAAAAAGACACAACCCTTGACCCTGTGCTGCCATCATCCAGCACAACGATTTTACGGGCTTCCTGATATTGCATACCCTCTTCAAAAGAAGCGTCTTCAGCAGAAGCCATAAAAGACAGAGGCAACAACAAAATCATAAGATGTTGCAAACTACGGGGAGCAAGCGAAAAAAACTGCCGGTACGTCATTGCACTTTTCAACGCGTATAGTACCCAATGAAGCCGCAAAGGAAATAAAAGCATAATTAACTCTTGTTCTTTCTATCTTTTAAATTCAGAAGCCTAAAAGATAGTCCAGAAAGAATTATTCGCCAGCGATGACATCGACTGCCCCGGAAACATCAGTCACTTTGACGACCAGGGACAAATAAAAATGCTTCTCGGGATGAGCCTGCACAGAGGGCTTTAGATTGCGACAAGTATAAAAACCATACTCTTCTACCAGAAATACAGTCTGCTCGTTTTCTGCTTCGGAGTTAAGTCGGAGTCGATATCTCGCTCAATGACTTTGAATTTACACTTGCTCATGGCTATAAATAGTATCGGTACTGTAATTGGCATTTCTCCCGTTTGGGGTAATTAATTCTGATAGAGTGCCACGGCAATTGAAGGAGTTCTCTAATGAGCTTTCTGTATAATGCATGCTCTGACCGTTGTTATTTTAAACATAAAAAAAGTAAAAGGGTTTTCCAGCTTGAGCGAATTATTACAGATTGCAGCAATAATAACCTGATATTGCGGTTCTATGAGGGTGAAACTGAAACAGGTTCTTTGACAGCAGGTTTTGGAGATAATCCCAGAATAAAAGAGGAGTTCGGAAAATTTTATTTGGAGGACATTTTTTTCAAAAACAACTATCAAGGTATTGGGCTAGGCAATCTTTCGATCTATTTGTTAATAATGGAAGTGCGCGTTAATGGTGGTGAATATTTATATGTTAGCGCTCCCTATCTGTCAGCATTAGGCTTTTATATAGGTATAGGTTTTTATCCGGACCCTGATGAAGCAGCTTTGCAACAGCCTAAAGATCGTGCAAATGCCACCAGGAAGTCTGCACAGGGATTCGGTGATTTTACTCGCCTGTTTCTTAATGAAAGGCTTAACTCAGCCAAATACTTTGGCATGTGGAAGGGCTCCGTTGAAATTATAAAAGCGAATATTTCGGAAAAGGTGTTGACTCAGTTTGAAGCTTATTACCAAAAGCCTTCCGTTGGTTAGTTTAAAACTAAAATTATTCGCCAGCGATAATATCTGCCATTCTTGAATCAAGATACTGTGTTTTGGTTTGAATACTACGATGCAGCTCACCAACAGCACCAGCCATCATCTCCCTGACCCAGAACTCATACTTTTTCCGTTTCAGGATCATGATAGCGGCTTCATATTCATCCATATATTCATAGGGCCTGGCGTATGGATTTTTGTCACTCAGCTCCTTTTGCAATTTCATCTCATCCATAAGTTCTTTGTGATATTTGTGCAGTTTAAGCACCTTTTCAACAAAGTCTGGTAACTTGTCTTTCGCAAGACGCCGAGTGGTATTAACCTCTTCACGCCCCGTTCGGAACCTCTGCCAGGGACCAAACCCTGTTTTTGCCTTTTTTCCTTTTTTAATCGCTTCAAAACGGTGTTTATTGATTCTCGTATTCACCTGTTCCAGTACAAAATCCACGGTAAAGAAAAAGCCAAACGTTGCCAGTCCTTCAAAAGAGGGTTTTGGCATCAGTGGCATGACTTCCAGCCTTGGGGCACCCTGAATACTGGACCACCCCAGTTTCAATCCATGAGTAAGCGTTGAATTAACCGTATCTTTTATCAGCTTCAGCATGTAAAGGCCAACCCCGTCCTTGGCAACATGGGCAGCGGTTTCAGCGTGACGATTCAGCATTTCTCTGTCATTGCCATTGCTGGCCAGCTCCGGCATTTCCTGATCGATGATCTGCTGATATTCTTCCAGCGTCTGCTGTCGCTGTACGGCTGGTACGCCACTTTTTTTTGAAAGCTGTGGGAAAATACTTTTCAGCCAGTCCGACTTGTTTGTGACCAGGTGAAATGCCCTTTCAGTAACTCTGGGATCATTGGCAGCCCGGTTAAACAGCGCCTCTCGCCGGGCAGGGTTCATTCTGGCAAACCTGGCGTCCCACAAGTCACTGACGCTGTTTTCCCACTCCCTGTCCATTCGGCCAAGGTCTGCTGTAACAGTGGTATAAAGAATATCGTATAACCTGAAAGCCTTCCTGACATTCTCACGCCGGTGCAAATAACGGGCTCTACCTTCTTCCAGCTTTATTAAGTCATCCAGAGTGTGAGCATCGGGATTCATTGCCAGGCGGGCCTGTGCATCTTTTTCCAGTTCAGCATAAGCGTTATAAATGCGCGCAAGTGTTTCATGGCTGCATATATAACGCAGGCTACGCATAAACACTCTGAACTTCTTCTCATCCAGCTCGCTGATAAAATCAAATTCGGAACCATCCAGCTTAAAATCTCCAGACATCTGCATTTTCTGAATCGCCTTAAGCGCCCGCACCATTCTCACGGCATGGGTAATGCCGCTCCAGAGAGCGTAGTAGCCAAAGTAGTAAACAAGGTTCAGCACCGCCGCCATACCACCACTGCCCACACCGAGAAAAAAGGTACTGAATAGAGTGCCTAACGTACCAATAAGGGCTTCTTTCTTGTTTCTGAGCGCTTTACGCTTTAACCGGTTAAGCAGGTCATGACGGGGAATTTTTATTCCTTTGCCATTGTCGACTACCGTTCTGATGTACTGTTTATCTTCACGATCCAACTCGTAGCGGGTATTCCCCGGCCGCTCCAGCCCCGGAGGCGTTGAAGCGGGACTGCGCCGGTCAAATTCCATAAAACCGGCAGGTTTGTCTGGATAATCCATCTGCGCCCGTTCAGGGGCGGACGGTTCACTGAAGTGCCAGCGAATCCGGTTTTTGACTTCAAGAATGCGCTCAAAAGTAATGTCCCGGTCTTTTCGCAACTCCTGAGAGTCAGCAATTTCAGCAACAACATCCTCAGCGGTTTCCCGGTCCACCCTGTAATGACGAACCACAGTATCAACAAAGTGAGGAATCAGCGCTCTCTCCAGAAAGCCGGTTGGCAGACTCCGGTCTTGAGAAAGAAAACGATAAGCCAACTCCGTGCTTGAGAGATCAATGTCCGCCTTGATAGCCTCCAGTATATTTGGCCGAACGGATCGGGAGCCTCCCGCAAGCACTTCGTGCTTTTGATCATTGATGGTCTTGCGCTGAACCTCGCCAATACCATGCAGGTGCATCACACAGGCAATTTCGTAATCCTTGATATTGCGGTGAAACTCATCGGGAATCCGGCTCCAGGCTTCTTTGCAAAATGAATCATACAGGCCCAGAGCGCGATCAGCAGAGGGTTTGCCAAACAGTAAGCGCTTAACACCACGGGACAGGGAAGCCAGGGCTGAGACAAGATGCCCCTTCCAGGTCTGATATTCCGAAACTTCCAGCTCGCGGCTGTTCGGATTTGATAGGGGCGGCAATGCCGGAGATGGTCTGGCATCCGAATGGCTGCCAGCCCTGAATCTATGCATACCTCTAAATCCCTGAGATATTTTCATTCGGTATGACGAAGATTTTTTTATTCTTATTTGTACAAAAAAAATGTCTTTAAATTATATAAAGGAATAAAAAAATCTTTTTGTAACAACTTTTAAACTATAGATGGGAGCAGCTCAGGTCAGATTAGTGGTAGGCATAAGAGCATACTGTTTCTTCCACAGGAAAAGTGACAAAAACAGTATGAACTGAGAAAACTGGCTTGTTATTGAGCTTTACGATCAAGCACCAGATAACTGAACGTCAAAGGTTCTTCGTCTTCAGACTGCATATCCTGTCTGGCTGTTTCAAGCCAGTCGCTTTCGTTAATGTCCGGAAAGAAAGCATCGCCTTCAAAGCTCTGGTAAACCTTTGTCAGATAAAGCCGGTCAGCCTTATCCAGAGCCTGTTTATAGATCTGCGCACCACCAATGACCATCACCTCGTCATTGCCATTGATCAGGGCAATATCTTCTGCCAGTGCCAGCGCCTCGTCGAGACTGTGAACCACTTTTACACCCTCATGGTGCCAGTCAGCATCCCGGGTGATGACGATATTGGTGCGTCCGGGCAGGGGTTTGCTCAGGGAATCGAAGGTCTTACGCCCCATGATAATTGGCTTACCCATGGTCACTGCTTTGAAATAACGCAGGTCACCAGGCAGATACCAGGGCATTTTGTTGTTAATGCCAATCGCGTTGTTTTCCGCAACGGCAGCAATCATGGCTATTTTCATTTGTCAGATAACAGGTGAGTGAGTTTGGTTGAGTGTCATTGTGTTGGTGAAACCGGGCAGATTCAAGGGGAGCTGACAGGTAAACAATGCCCGCCAGCTGTTTAAGTTTTTTAAGGCTACTTTTTATCCGGATTAAACACACCCACATTATCATGACCCTCTTCACGAAGGTGCATGGCGTGCAACTGGCTCATAACGCCTTTTTCACAGTACAACAGGTAGTGTTTTTCCCGATCCAGTTCAGCAAATTTTGTACGTAACTGGTAGAAAGGTACGTGCATCACTTCGCGATCCGACATGGAGAACGGCTTGATCTCTTCTTCATCCGGATGACGAATATCAATAATAATCTCGCCCTGATCCACATGATCCACCACGTCCACTTCTTCACGGGTTAAGTCATCAGCGATAATGTCACTGACGGACACAGTACGACGCTCTGCGACTGCTTTATCAAGCAGGGCAAAATCAAAGCGTTCTTCTTCCGCTGCAATTTTTTCAGGCTTGGCTTTCGTCGTTGGATTTTTAGAGATAACGGCACAGTACTCAGGAATATTTTTAACAAACTCCTCAGTGCCAATGCGAGCAGAGATATCAATAATATCCTGTTTATCCATCGCCACCAGCGGACGCAACACCAGATGATCCGTCGCAGCATCAATCACCGCCAGATTGGTCAACGTCTGGCTGGATACCTGAGCCACCGCTTCACCGGTCACCAGAGCTTCCACGTGCATTTCTTTAGCCACTGAGGTTGCCGCCCTCAGCATCATACGCTTGAGAATCACGCCCATCTGGGAGTTATCCACATTCTTCAGGATTTCCTCAACCACCCCTTCAAAAGGGACAGTGACAAACCGAACATTATGGGATGAACCAAAACGGCTCCACAGATAATAAGCTACTTCTTTAACCGCCAGCTCATGGGCATGACCTCCCAGGTTAAAGAAACAGAAGTGTGTACGAATACCCCGCTTCATAGTCAGAAAGCTGGAAACCGTTGAGTCAAAACCGCCGGAAATCAGGGACAGAACCGGCTCCATGGAACCCAGTGGGTAGCCACCAAGACCTTCTCCACGCGCCGTCTCCAGAAAATAACGGTCACGCTTGATTTCAATCTTTACCGTCACATCAGGGTTCTTGAGCTTAACGCCTACCGCTTCAGTGTGGACATTCAAGCCACCACCCACCTGCTTTTCTACATCAATAGACTGAAAATCATGGGTTCCCTGTCTGGCGCAGGTAACACGGAAGGTTTTGCCTGCCAGGCGCTCACGAAAAGCAGGCAGTGCTTTTTCAAGAATGTCGTCAATGGTTGTCAGGGGGTATTCTGTCACCTGCATCCAGTAGGCAACACCGGGAATATGACTCAGCTGATCCCGGGCTTCCGCCAGTACGATGGGGTCATCAGAAGAGGTCGTCACTTCGATAAAATCCCAGGTACCACGAACATCTACACCCTCATCGGAACGCTTGAGGATGGTACGAATATTCTTCCGCAACACTTTAATAAAGCGCTTTCGGACCGGAGTACTTTTAATCGTAATTTCCGGAAACAGCTTAATGATGAACTTCATGGTTCGGGCTACCGTGATCATGCCGCAGGCACGCTAAAAACGATGAGTAGTAAAGCCTGACAGCAAAATATTGAGAGAAAAGTGGCGGAATTATACAGAAACACACGGTTGTGACATATCCCTCAAATCTGACGGAGTGCTGCCCTCTGCCACCAACACAAAGGCATACAAATACCGACTGACGTTAGTAGTCCACGCAACTTCACGATACACTGAGTGCCGCCTGTTTTTCGCAACTGCAGAATCAGGCAGCACAGGCTTTTTTCTGCTGGATGACTTTGGTGGTTAATTAAACCGGCTAAGTCCTACGACAGGTGTTTAAGAAATGCCGAAAGCTGTAATGGCTTTCAGCATTTTTGTATCGGTTATTTTTGAAAGGGCTACAGATACCATAAAAAAATCAGGCTAAAACGCCATTGATACCCTACATTATTCTCTGTTTCACCGTCGGTGTACCCATTTTTGAATACAACAACACAATGGCTGTTCTGAATCAGGCACATGACGGGGGAAACGGATTTTAAAACAATGCTCAGTCAATTTAGCTATGGCATTCGAGGGGATAATGCTTTCGATAAAAAAGCAAACCGTACAGGTTATTGCACTTCTTGTCGCTATTTTATTTTGTATGGCAGAAGCACACAGCCAGGGAAAAGGGAAAAACACAAAAGACAGTGAAAAGATGCCCCTGCTTCGCCAGGAGATGACTGTTGAGGAGGCTCCGGCTTCTTACAACGCATTTCGCAGAATAGAGAATCCGCGACGCTACAGACTGACCTTTACTATTCGTGCCTCAGACGATTTGAGGGATACCCGGGAAATACCCCGCACCGTCATCATTGCGCTCCCGGGAAACCTTCAGCCGCCGGTATTCAACAGGCAGCCCCAGCCTGCTCAGCTGACCGCTATGACCCCATTTGGAATGGCAGGTTCATTCGACAACATGGGCGAAGGCACTTCCTGGATGGGCGCAAGTACTTCGTCGGGCTGCACAGGAACAGGCACAACACTAGACGATGCGGTTGAGCAATATCGCCTGAACAACCTGCAACTGGGAATTTCTGAGTTAGTACCAACGTTTTATAATTATTCCGATGTGCCAGCCATCGAACTCAGGCACATAGAAGACATAAGCAGTTTACTACGTTTGCTAAGGGGTATCGGGTCAACAGCGTTCAGGCTTACTGACCAAAGAGATTATCTTCAGAATCTGGCGGAGACCTGTCAGCACTGCGATCGCTATGGTAGCGAGGGGGTGACATTTGTCGGAATCAACGGATGTATCCTACTGGGAGCATGTGCTTTTGATGCATGGCTGTGTCAGCTTTCCAAAGTCAAGATTCTGACAAAACTGATAGCTGGTCTTTCTCCATTTGGTCTGTCTTGTTGCGGGTGCTGGTACACAATGAATCTCCTGGACGGAACACTGGCTTCCCGTACTGTCACAATCAGTCTGACCGAACGGCTTTCTTCTGAGGATGACTCGCTTGAAAGCAACTTGTCACCTGAAACCATTGAGCTGTTACGAAACAGCCTGTCAGCTTTTCATCGCAGAGACCAGTGGCCTTTTATTCGCTCACTGGACTCGTCGTTATCTGATGAAGGCCAGACCAGAAGGACTTCAATACACGTTGAGGTGCTGGCTCCGGAGACATATACTAGGTCCTCCGATATTCTCAACTATCTGGGGCTGACCAACATGGGCAATGAGGAAATCTCCTTTTCTGTATTGGGGCGGGACTAAAATGCCCCCGGGAGACTCCGTTAATTTCGCTCACTGCACTCATCACTGTCTGATGATGGCGTAGAAGTATCTTCATACAATTTGAGGTGCTGGTTCTGGAGATAAAATGCTTTTCGCCACTATGTGGCTGTTTTGCACCAATAGGATTCAGGCAATCCTCTTATACATCAAAGTAGTGCATCAAATTAGTGCATAAAAATGTCTGTCATGTTTACTTTTAGTGCAACATTTCAGGATTTCAGTAGAAAATCCTTCAACACTGCCGCACAAGAGGGCATGAAACAGTGTTTTGAAAAGCTGGCACGCTGTTTGCTTTTCCAAATGCAGATCAGTCACACCTGTGGCCAACCATTGAGCCAGGCGGAAGATCATTCAATCGACTCAACCCTATTGGCGTTGAAGATCAGAGCCAAAAGCGATGCTCTCAGTTTTGAGCTAAGTCCTCTGGAGGAAATAATAAATGTCCAAGACCCTGAACCTGATCAAGGATCATGACGTTAAATGGATTGACCTGCGTTTCACCGATACCAAGGGTAAGGAACAGCACGTTTCCATGCCAATCAGTGAAGTAGATGGCGATTTCTTCGAACTGGGTAAAATGTTCGACGGCTCCTCTATCGCAGGTTGGAAAGGCATCAACGAATCCGACATGATCCTGATGCCAGATGACAGCAGCTCTGTAATCGACCCGTTCACCGACGAAACTACCCTGAACATCCGTTGCGACATCATTGAGCCTGCCACCATGCAGGGCTATGAGCGTGACCCTCGCTCCGTTGCCAAGCGCGCGGAAGAGTACCTGAAGTCCACCGGTATCGCAGACACTGCATTCTTCGGCCCGGAACCAGAGTTCTTCGTATTTGATGACGTTAAGTGGAAAGTTGATATTTCCGGCGCATCCTACGAAATCAACTCTGAAGAAGCCCACTGGTCCAGCAACGCTACCTTTGCTGACGGCAACACTGGCCACCGCCCAAAGGTTAAAGGCGGCTACTTCCCGGTTCCTCCGGTAGACTCTCTGCACGACCTGCGTGCCAAGATGTGTCAGGCAATGGAAGACCAGGGCCTGGAAGTTGAAGTACACCACCACGAAGTGGGTACTGCCGGTCAGTGTGAAATCGGCGTTAAGTTCAACACTCTGGTGAAAAAGGCTGACGAAGTTCAGATCCTGAAGTACGCAGTACACAACGTTGCTCACGCTTACGGCAAAACCGCTACCTTCATGCCTAAGCCTCTGGTCGGTGACAACGGTAGCGGCATGCACGTTCACATGTCCCTGAGCAAGGACGGTGACAACCAGTTTGCTGGTGACGGCTATGCGGGACTGAGCGAAACCGCCCTGTACTACATCGGTGGTGTCATCAAACACGCTAAAGCGATCAACGCTTTTGCCAACGCCTCCACCAACTCTTACAAGCGTCTGATTCCAGGCTTCGAAGCACCGGTTATGCTGGCTTACTCTGCCCGTAACCGTTCTGCTTCCATCCGTATCCCTTACGTGAACAGCCCTAAAGCCCGTCGTGTAGAAGTTCGCTTCCCTGATCCGACCGCTAACCCATACCTGTGCTTCGCAGCACTGCTGATGGCTGGCCTGGACGGCGTAAAGAACAAGATCCACCCTGGCGATGCTGCGGATAAGGACCTGTACGACCTGCCAGCTGAAGAAGCTAAGGAAATTCCAGTCGTTGCTGAAAGCTTCGAAGAAGCCCTGGCAGCCCTGGACGCTGACCGTGAATTCCTGACCGCAGGCGGCGTATTCACCGACGACATGATCGACGCTTATATTGAGCTGAAGAAGGAAGAGTGCCTGGCTATCAGCCAGACAACTCACCCTGCAGAGTTTGACCTGTACTACTCTGTTTGATTGCCCGTACAGATAAGGCAGAGAGTTCTGCCTTATCAAAACACTGATTTTCAGTGTGCTTTCCAAACCCTGAAATGGCTGATCGTGGTATTTACCCGGTTAGCTATTTTCTTTTCTGACTACTTAATTCCGACTATTCAACGGCCCTTCAGAGCAGTAATCTATTCCTATACCGCTATCCACTGGTAGACTTCAATGAGAATAAAAACTCTGTCACTGCTCCTGATATTGATGACTGCGTCATTCAATGCCAGTACGCAGATTTACAAATCCATTGATAAACATGGCAATGCTGTGTTCACCGACAAGCCTTCCACTACCCGTCCCAGTGAACCCGTTACGCTTGAACCCATCACCAGCCTGCCAGCTCCAGCCAATACTCCTTCCCCCGGCTTCTCTGCTCCTGAGCCAGCAGAACAACAGGACAAACCTGGTTACAGCGTTTTTTCAATCAGCAGTCCGGCTAATGATTCAACCGTTCGGGATAATGGCAACTTCACGATAACAGTCAGTGTCCAGCCCAATCTGGCCAGAGGACACCGAGTACGTTTTTTTATTAACGGTCAGGCAGTGGCAGGTCCACAAAGAGCGCTTAGCCATAAGGTCGAAAATATAAACCGGGGAACACACCAGATCAGGGTAGAGGTGGTTAGTCATTCAGGAAAAGTGATTCGGACAGCCGAAAACACCGTACACGTCCAGCGTGCTATTTTCAGGCCTCCTGCCCCCTGAGTAACGGGTTATATTGGCCGGAAAACAAGATACCAATCTGATAAATCACTCATTCAGCAACCAGATTAAGCATTTTGCCTTCTGACAATGATCGCCATATTAATGTCCTGATTAATTAAAAATCACACAGAATATTCTGCCCACGAAAGTTTTCCACCTTAAACCGCCACTAACTCAGACATAGCTATGCTAGATGTTAATAAACGTTTGATGCAATGGCATAAAAGAGAGTTGTTATCAATATTTCATAAGAGAATTAAATACAACTCTCTTAGACTTTAAAGCTATGAATGAGCATAAGGATCATGAATTCAAGTTCAGAAAACTCTACACCTTTGGTTGGTGAAGTCGTCGCCGTGACAGGCAAAGTTGTTGTTTTAAAACCAGATGGTTCCAGAAAAATACTTGAAGAAGGCTCAAAGGTTTACCTCCATGATCGCATTCTGACAGATGGTGGAGGTTCTGCTGAAATAAAAACGATGACCAATCAGGCGCTGGTTCTTAGCAATAATCAGCAACTGGTTCTTGTGGATGGCATATTATCTCACGTTGATAGTAATCCTGAAGAAGATCTTCGGTCGGACGAAGACATTCAGTCTGAAATTGCCGACGGAAAAGACCCAGCCTCAATCACAACAGCCAGTTCTGCCGGTGAAAAAGAAGCATCTGATGAAGGGAGTTCAAGGGTAGGTGTCATCAAGCGGGTTGCGCTTGATATGCCGATCATTGAGAACCTGGGGCATCATAAAAATAAAGCCAGTGTTGATCCAAGCCATATTGATCGGGATGAATCGAGTACACTGAGCGAAGAAAAATCAATTAATCCGGAAGAAGAAAGCGAGCAGGAAAAAAGTGAGTTAATACCGATTTCTTACAAGCCTGTTATCTTAAGCTCTGAATTTTCAAGCAATGATGACAACTCTATCCTTAAAGGCCAGCTTTCCGTTACCGATCAGAATGTTGGCGAATTGCTGACATATTCTTTGATCTCTTCTCCAGTTTCCGGCTATTTAAACCTGAAAGAAGATGGCTCATTTGAGTTTGACCCCCGATTCGATTTCAAAGACCTTGGTGAAGGAGAAAGTCGTACGGCCACCTTTGTATTCGAGGTTTATGATACGCAAAATAATAAAAGTCAGGCCTCTATAGATTTAGTCATTCAAGGCTCTAATGACGCACCAGAATTTTCTGACCCAGTCACCCTTTCCACCAGCCAGAATGACGGCATCGTTACTCTTAACCTGCTGAAACACGCTACGGATAAAGATATTAACGACCAGTTATCCATAACAGACTTAAAGCTGGTATCTGGCACAAACTCAGGAGTCAGCTTCGAAAATAACATCCTGACTATAGATACGAATGCCTACAGATACCTGGGAGAGCAAGAGTCCGAAACCATCACTTATGAATACCAGGTCACTGATTCTCAGGGAGCTTTTACCTATCAAACCGCAACTGTATCAATCACTGGAACTAATGATCTTCCCGAAATCGAAGCTGACATCGCTGTAACAACCGACGAAAACGCTTCCCTGTTGAATGTTGATTTACTGGAAGGGGTTTCAGACATTGATGTTAACGACACAATAGATGTCGTTAACTTCCAAACTCAGGAAGGCAACTCAGTTGGTGTTACTACGGCTGCTGATGGCAAAAGCCTGACAATCTCCCCCTCAAGTTACGAACATCTGGCAGAAGGCGAAACCGAAGAACTCAAATTCAGATACGATATCCAGAACAAGAACGGCGATTTTATCAGCCAGAGCGCATCCGTGATCATTCAGGGGATTAATGATCCGTCAAATATATCGGTTAATGACAATCTTTCTTATATAGAAAACGACGCTCACATTCCAATAGACCGAAGTCTGACCCTGACAGATGTAGACTCATCAACCATTCATTCGGCAACCATCAAGATCAGCGGAAGTTACAACCCGGCTGAGGACCAGCTGGGTTTTCTGGATCAGAACGGTATCACTGGACACTGGAATGCAGTGTCTGGAACGCTGGATTTAACGGGTCAGGCTACCACTGCCCAGTATCAGGAAGCGTTAAGAGCTGTCACCTATAGCAACGGTTCTGATGCGCCTGATACCACAGACAGGATTATCAGCTTTAAAGTCAATGATGGCTATCATGACAGTAGTGTCGCCACTGCTACCATCACCATTACAGCCGTAAACGATGCACCAACTGCATCAGACAAGACGCTTACCCTTGACGAAGATACCAGCTACACCTTTACTGCTGCAGATTTCAGCTTCAGTGATATTGACGGCGACAACCTCTCCAGTATTACCATTAAAACGCTGCCAGCTGCCGGTTCACTAACACTCAACGGTTCTGCGGTTACCGCTAACCAGGTGATTACCGCTGGAGATACTCCCAACCTGGTCTTTACTCCGGCGGCTAATGCCAACGGGGCGAATTATGCCAATATTGGCTTTACCGTCAGCGATGGCAGCCTGAACAGTGGCACACAAACCCTGACCATGGATGTAACAGCTGTTAATGACGCTCCAACAGCCGCAGACAACACGCTCACGGTGGCCGAAGATGGCAGCCATACCTTCAGTGCTTCCGAGTTCGGATTCAGTGACATCGACAGTGGTGACACCCTTTCCAGCGTTACCATTAAAACGCTACCAGCCGCCGGTTCGTTAACACTGAATGGTTCTTCGGTGACTGCTAATCAGGTGATTGCCGCCGCAGATATTCCCAACCTGGTCTTTGCCCCGGCGGCTAATGCCAACGGGGCGAATTATGCCAATATTGGCTTTACCGTCAGCGATGGCAGCCTGAGCAGTGGCACACAAACCCTGACCATGGATGTAACAGCCGTTAACGATGCCCCAACGGCTTCTGACAACACGCTCACTGTTACAGAGGATGGCAGCCACACCTTTAGCGCCTCTGAGTTCGGGTTCAGTGACATTGACAGTGGTGACACCCTTTCCAGCGTTACCATTAAAACGCTACCAGCCGCCGGTTCGTTAACACTGAATGGTTCTTCAGTGACTGCTAATCAGGTGATTGCCGCCGCAGATATTCCCAACCTGGTCTTTGCCCCGGCGGCTAATGCCAACGGGGCGAATTATGCCAATATTGGCTTTACCGTCAGCGATGGCAGCCTGAACAGTGGCACACAAACCCTGACCATGGATGTAACAGCTGTTAATGACGCTCCAACAGCCGCAGACAACACACTCAGGATGGCTGAAGATAGCAGCCACACCTTCAGTGCTTCCGAGTTCGGGTTCAGTGACATCGACAGTGGTGACACCCTTTCCAGCGTCACCATTACAACATTACCAGCTGCCGGTTCATTAACACTCAATGGTTCTGCTGTTACTGCTAATCAGGTGATTGCCGCTGCAGATATTCCTGATCTGGTCTTTGCCCCGGCGGCTAATACAAACGGTACGAATTACGCCAATATTGGCTTTACCGTCAGCGATGGCAGCCTGAACAGTGGCACACAAACACTGATCATAGATGTGACGACAGGAAACGATGCACCAACGGCTTCTGACAACACGCTCACGGTGGCTGAGGATGGTAGCCACACCTTCAGTGCTTCCGAGTTCGGGTTCAGTGACATTGACAGTGGTGACACTCTTTCCAGCGTTACCATCAAAACACTACCAGCCGCCGGTTCGTTAACACTGAATGGTTCTTCGGTGACTGCTAATCAGGTGATTGCCGCTGCAGACATTCCCAACCTGGTCTTTGCCCCGGCAGTTAATGCCAACGGTGCTGGCTATGCCAATATTGGCTTTACCGTCAGCGATGGCAGCCTGAGCAGTGGCACCCAGACCCTGACTATGGATGTGACTGCGGTAAATGATGCACCGATCGCTGCTACTCCACAGGTTACTCTGCAAGGTACTGAAGACACGGTTCTGACCATAACCAGAAACCAGCTACTGGCAGGTGCCAGCGATGTAGAGGGTGATACTCTCTCGGTCAGTAACGCAAGTTACAGCGGCTCGGACGGAACACTTGAAGAGTTCAGTGAGCTGGTTTTTGGCAGCAATACGAGCAACAAGGTTGAGGTCACTGACACTTTACAAAGCTTCAGCAATTTTTCCCTTGGGTTTGAATACACTTCTACGGGCAGCCATTCGGGCTCCCTTGACGCTCTGATAAGCATGTCAACCTCCAGTAATGACAACGCGATCCTGGTTTACAACAACAACAGCAATGGCTCACTCAATGTGCTGGTTAACGGTTCATTAGTGACCTTCACTGGCATTAATCTGAATGATGGTGCAACACACAATGTGGTCCTGGTCTGGGAAAGCAGTTCTGGTGATTTAAAACTGTATGATAACCAGCAATTAGTAACCACCCAGAATGTCGCACAGGGAGCCACCATTGCAGCCGGCGGCTGGTTCATGCTCGGTCAGGAACAGGACAGTTATGGTGGAGGTCTGGATGCAGCCCAATCACTAACGAATGCAAAATTTGGACATGTCACACTCGCTTACGATGCTGTCAGTCAGTCCGACATTGTAGCGGGTACCAGCATTGCGGATGCCAGTTCCAATCTGGCACTGGACCTCAGGGAAAGCAATGATCAGGTCGTCGACGCCGCCAATAACAGTAATCTGACGGTGGCAGGCAGCGTTACCGCCGATCATCGCTACGAGTTTACCCCCAACAGCGATTTCAATGGCAATTTACAGCTGGACTACGACCTGTTTGATGGCAACGCGACCACATCTACCCAGGCGACGTTATCGTTCAGCCCTGTAAACGATGCACCAACGGCTTCAGACAACACACTTACAGTGGCTGAAGATGGCAGCTACACCTTCAGTGCTTCCGAGTTCGGGTTCAGTGATATTGACAGCGGCAACAGTCTTTCCAGTATTACCATTACAACTCCGCCGTCTGCCGGTTCATTAACGCTGAGCGGTTCTTCGGTGACTGCTAATCAGGTGATTGCCGCTGCAGATATTCCCAACCTGGTCTTTACCCCGGCGGCTAATGCCAACGGGGCGAATTATGCCAATATTGGCTTTACCGTCAGTGATGGCAGCCTGAGCAGTAACACCCAGACCCTGACCATGGATGTAACAGCCGTTAATGATGCTCCAACGGCTTCAGACAACACACTCACAGTGGCTGAAGATGGCAGCCATACCTTCAGCACCTCTGAGTTTGGATTCAGTGACATCGACAGTGGTGACACCCTTTCCAGCGTTACCATTACAACATTGCCAGCTGCCGGTTCATTAACACTGAACAGTTCTGCGGTGACTGCTAATCAAGTGATTGCCGTTGCAGACATTCCCAACCTGGTCTTTGCCCCGGCAGCTAATGCCAACGGTGCTGGCTATGCCAATATTGGTTTTACCGTCAGCGATGGCAGCCTGAACAGTGGCACACAAACCCTGATCATGGATGTAACAGCCGTTAACGATGCCCCAACGGCTTCTGACAACACGCTCACTGTTGCAGAGGATAGCAGCCATACTTTCAACGCCTCAGAGTTCGGGTTCAGTGACATCGACAGCGGTGACACCCTTTCCAGCGTTACCATTAAAACGCTACCAGCCGCCGGTTCGTTAACACTCAATGGTTCTTCGGTGACTGCTAATCAGGTGATTGCCACTGCAGATATTCCCAACCTGATCTTTACCCCGGCGGCTAATGCCAACGGGGCGAATTATGCCAATATTGGCTTTACCGTCAGCGATGGCAGCCTGAGCAGTAACACTCAGACCCTGACCATGGACGTGACAGCCGTTAACGATGCCCCAACGGCTTCAGACAACACGCTCACGATAGCCGAAGATGGCAGCCACACCTTCAGTGCTTCCGAGTTTGGGTTCAGTGACAATGACAGTGGTGACACCCTTTCCAGCGTCACCATTAAAACGCTACCAGCCGCCGGTTCGTTAACACTGAATGGTTCTTCGGTGACTGCTAATCAGGTGATTGCCGCTGCAGATATTCCCAACCTGGTCTTTACCCCGGCGGCTAATGCCAACGGGGCGAATTATGCCAATATTGGCTTTACCGTCAGTGATGGCAGCCTGAGCAGTAACACCCAGACCCTGACCATGGATGTAACAGCCGTTAATGATGCTCCAACGGCTTCAGACAACACGCTCACGATGGCTGAAGATGGCAACCATACTTTCAGCGCCTCAGAATTCGGATTCAGTGACATTGACAGTGGTGACACCCTTTCCAGCGTCACCATTACAACGTTGCCTGCTGCCGGTTCATTAACACTGAACGGTTCTGCGGTGACTGCTAACCAGGTGATTGCCGTTGCAGACATTCCCAACCTGGTCTTTGCCCCGGCAGCTAATGCCAACGGTGCTGGCTATGCCAATATTGGCTTTACCGTCAGCGATGGCAGCCTGAGCAGTGGCACACAAACCCTGACCATGGATGTGACTGCTGTAAATGATGCACCGATCGCTGCTACTCCACAGGTTACTCTGCAAGGTACTGAAGACACGGTTCTGACCATAACCAGAAACCAGCTACTGGCAGGTGCCAGCGATGTAGAAGGTGATACTCTCTCGGTCAGTAACGCAAGTTACAGTGGCTCGGACGGAACACTTGAAGAGTTCAGTGAGCTGGTTTTTGGCAGCAATACGAGCAACAAGGTTGAGGTCACTGACACTTTACAAAGCTTCAGCAATTTTTCCCTTGGGTTTGAATACACTTCTACGGGCAGCCATTCGGGCTCCCTTGACGCTCTGATAAGCATGTCAACCTCCAGTAATGACAACGCGATTCTGGTTTACAACCACAACAGCAATGGCTCACTCAATGTGCTGGTTAACGGTTCATTAGTGACCTTCACTGGCATTAATCTGAATGATGGTGCAACACACAATGTGGCCCTGGTCTGGGAAAGCAGTTCTGGTGATTTAAAACTGTATGATAACCAGCAATTAGTAACCACCCAGAATGTCGCACAGGGAGCCACCATTGCAGCCGGCGGCTGGTTCATGCTCGGTCAGGAACAGGACAGTTATGGTGGAGGTCTGGATGCAGCCCAATCACTAACGAATGCAAAATTTGGACATGTCACACTCGCTTACGATGCTGTCAGTCAGTCCGACATTGTAGCGGGTACCAGCATTGCGGATGCCAGTTCCAATCTGGCACTGGACCTCAGGGAAAGTAATGATCAGGTCGTCGACGCCGCCAATAACAGTAATCTGACGGTGGCAGGCAGTGTTACCGCCGATCATCGCTACGAGTTTACCCCCAACAGCGATTTCAATGGCAATTTACAGCTGGACTACGACCTGTTTGATGGCAACGCGACCACATCTACCCAGGTGACGTTATCGTTCAGCCCTGTAAACGATGCACCAACGGCTTCAGACAACACGCTTACGGTGGCCGAAGATGGCAGCCACGCCTTCAGTGCCTCCGAGTTCGGTTTCAGTGACAAGGATAGTGGTGACAGCCTTTCCAGCGTTACTATTACAACACTGCCAGCCGCTGGTTCATTAACGCTGAGCGGTTCTGCGGTTACTGCCAATCAGGTGATTGCTGCTGCCGATATACCCAATCTGACCTTTGCCCCGGCAGCTAATGCCAACGGTGCTGGCTATGCCAATATTGGTTTTACCGTCAGCGATGGCAGCCTGAACAGTGGCACACAAACCCTGACCATGGATGTAACAGCCGTTAACGATACCCCCACACTAGAAAATGCTCCCCTCCTTGATAATGTTGCAGTGGCTTATAGCTTCAGTGATACGAGTGACGCCTCTGGTAATAACCTTGATTTAACCCTGAGCGGAAGTGCAAACCTGAACGGCAGTGGTTCGGGTTCCGCCTTTGAAATGAATGGCTCTTCTGGTGCCGGTGAAATAAGCGGGCTGGAGACTGGCGGCACTATGTCGGTGTCTACCTGGGTACGTTTTGACAGTTTTGCCCAAAACTGGTCGCGTGTATTTGATTTTGGTGATGGTGCTGGCAGCAATAATATTTTGATGGGCCATGTCAAAAACACTAACGATCTTGGCCTGCATATTATAAATGACCCCAACATTGGAACCTTCAGGTTTGAAATTGCCGACTTTTTTACAGCCGGTGAATGGGTTCATGTCACCACCACATTTGCCAGCGATGGTACGGTGAGTATCTATAAAAATGGTGAACTGGTTCGTTCAGAATCACACTCGCTTCCAACTGAAACGGTTCGAAACCACAATTATATTGGTAAAAGTAACTGGTCAAGTGACGGCTATATGGACGGTGCCATTGATGAATTTGCTGTTTTCAGCGACACCCTTACAGCCTCAGAAGTTAAAGCCATTTACGAAGCCAGTAGTGTTCACAATCTGTTGAATGATGCTTTTTATATTGACGAAAGCAGTGTCAATAACAGTGTGGTCGGGTCAGTTTCTTCACAGGATGTTGAAAACGACACCCCGACGTATTCTCTGACCAATAATGCAGGCGGTCGTTTTGCCATTAACTCCGCAACCGGTGAAATCACGGTTGCCAATACGTCTCTTCTGAACCATGAAAACAGTGGCAGCCATACCGTCACTGTGCAGGTAAGTGATGGCAATTCATCAAGTACCCGTGATTACACGATTTATGTAACCGATACACAATCAGACCTTGTGGGTCACTGGACGTTTAATGAAGGCTCGGGAACAACCGCTGCCGACAGTTCAACGGAAGACACGATTTCCGATAACGGCACACTGGTCAATAGTGCTGCTTTCATTGCAGGCGGTCTGGACGGTAGCGCGGTTTCTTTTGATGGCAACCTGGCACGAGTCAACATCGCCAACTCGTCCGAGCTAAACACTTATACAGGTACGAAAAGCCAGTACACCATCAGCCTGAACTTCAAAGTAGATACCACGAATGACCTGTCTGGCCGCAAGATATTGTATGAACAGGGCGACGCAACCAATGGTATGAACCTGTACATTGACGATGGAGAACTTTATGCCGGAGCCTGGTCGGAAGACTCAGGCTGGAATGGTCACTGGCTGAACACAGATATCAGCTCCCTGAGCAGCGACTGGCACCATATCGCCCTGGTGATCAACGCAGACACCTCTAAAATGGAACTGTTTCTCGACAATAAGTCTGTCGACAATGGCACAGCCAACTCTGTTTCTCCGCATACCGGGGACATCGCATTTGGTGGGCTTAATGTCGATACAAAGTTCCACGATGGAGACCATACCGGCAACTCCGGCTACGGGTTCAAGGGCTCAATCGACGAAGCCCGAATATACAACCGGGCTTTATCCAATGAAGAACTTCAGACTCTCAGCAATGAGTTCAAGTCCATCATTTCAGGTACACAGCTGAGTGATACGCTTCAGGGCGACGGGACAGATAACACGATCATTGGCGGTGGCGGCGATGACATCCTGACCGGAGGGAATGGCAGCGACCATTACATCTGGTACATTGACCACACCGGTACCGCTGAAGCGCCAGCAGTCGACACGATCACCGACTTCACTGTAGGCCAGGGAGGTGATGTACTGGACCTGAGGGATATACTGATTGGTGAAGAAAGTAATTCACTGGACGAATACCTGCATTTTAACTTTGACAGTGGCGATACCACTCTGGAAATCAGCCCCCAGCCCAATGGCGACGTTACTCAGAAAGTGACTTTAGAAGGGGTTGATTTATCAAGTATGGGCGCATCCGATTTAGACATTATTAATAGCTTGCTTAATGACGGAAATTTACAAGTCGACCAGTAAAAGCCAAAGGAACTCCCCTTCTTCTTTAATAACCGCCCAAAATGCACCAATTTGGTGCATTTTGGGCGGTTGATCCTTATAATCTTCCCGCTGTGTTACACGATTAAGCAACTCTTACCCAAGAGCCTGCTCAATGAACGTGTTGGTTCAATTCTTGCTGTATTCAACTCAGAAAGAAAAGCCATGTATAACTTTCGCTATAGGCAGTCGTAAAACGTGACAAGTCAAACAATAAAAAATTTATCAGGGACGTTCAGGTGATCGAACAATTTGTACTGGGCAATCTTAATACCGCCGTCATTGCACTTGATCAGGATTTGCGAGTCAGCTATCTCAACCATGCCGCTGAAAACCTGCTGGATATCAGTGAGCGGCGCAGTTATAGCCAGCCTGTAGAAACACTGTTAACTCAACCCAGTCTGGAAGATGACCTGAAGCGGGCGCAGTCCCAGCAACAACAGTTCACTCGCCGTAAAGCCTGCATCAGTATTAACAACGAACCTGTCACCGTTGATTACACGGTAACACCTGTCGACTATCCGAAGATCAGTGTTCTGCTGGAAATACACCCAAGGGACCGGTTACAGCGCATTACCCGGGAAGCCTCTCTGGTCGCCAAACAGGAAACCGCCAAAAGCCTTGCCCGGGGCATGGCTCACGAAGTGAAGAATCCTCTTGGCGGGATTCGGGGCGCAGCACAACTGCTGGAACGCCAGTTAGCCGATAATGACCAGAAGGAGTTTACGACCATCATTATCGAAGAAGTCGACCGGCTTCGTGACCTGGTTGACCAGATGCTCGGGCCTGTCAAACCGCCCAGTCTGAAAGCACTGAATGTGCATGAAGTGATTGAAAGGGTGGTACAACTGACTGAGGCGGAAACGGACGGTGCCATTCAGTTCGTCCGGGACTACGACCCCAGTATTCCTGAAATACCGGCAGACCGGGAGCGGCTGATTCAGGCCATTCTGAACCTGGTTCGCAATGCCATGCAGGCCATTGAACAGCACATGCCTTTAAGCGATGGGCAGATCACGATCCAGACCCGGATTATCCGGCAGTTCACCATCGCCAACGAATGCTGCCGTCTGGTGTGCAACATCAGCATTATCGACAACGGCCCCGGCATTCCCGAAGATATGATCGAAACCATCTTCTATCCCATGATCAGTGGCCGTGCCGAAGGCACCGGGCTGGGCCTGCCTATGTCACAGTCAATTATCAGTCAGCATAAAGGACTGATTGAGTGTGAAAGCAAGCCTGGCCGAACCTGTTTCAATGTTTATATACCGATTGCTCTCTGAGAGGAGAATACATGACGACCGATTCGCAAGTCTGGATTATTGATGACGACCGATCTATTCGCTGGGTTCTGGAAAAATCCCTTCAGGGTGAAGGATTAAAGGTTGAATCCTTTGATTGTGCAGATAAAGCGATAGAAGCTCTGGACAATGGCAAACCGGAAGCCATTATCAGCGATGTCCGGATGCCGGGTACCAATGGTCTGGATTTCCTGAAACAGGTACAGGACACCTATCCTGAGTTACCCGTGATCATCATGACCGCCCATTCCGATCTCGACAGTGCAGTGGCTTCCTATCAGAGCGGTGCCTTTGACTATATGCCCAAGCCCTTTGATATTGATGATGCCATCTCCCTGACCCGGCGGGCGCTGGAACACAGCCGCCAGCAGGCACAGGAAGTCAGTACGGTTGAGCCTGTGGATAACTCCACAGAAATCATTGGTGAAGCGCCCGCCATGCAGGAAGTATTTCGTGCTATCGGGCGACTGTCTCACTCCAATATTACAGTATTGATTAATGGCGAATCCGGCACCGGCAAAGAGCTGGTTGCCCGCGCATTACACAGACACAGCCCCAGAGCCGCCAATCCATTCATTGCCCTGAACATGGCTGCGATTCCGCGAGACCTGATTGAATCGGAACTCTTTGGCCATGAAAAAGGTGCCTTCACCGGTGCCGGTGCCATGCGCAAAGGACGCTTTGAACAGGCAGGTCATGGCACGCTGTTTCTGGATGAAATCGGCGATATGCCTGCCGACACCCAGACCCGTCTGCTCAGGGTTCTGGCTGATGGCGAGTTCTACAGAGTGGGTGGTCACACACCTGTAAAGGCTGATGTACGCATTATCGCCGCCACTCATCAGGATCTGGAAAAGCTGGTTAACGAAGGCAAGTTCCGGGAAGATTTATTCCACCGTTTAAATGTTATTCGTGTGCATCTGCCCAGACTGTGTGAACGGTCTGAAGATATTCCTGTTCTGGCACGTCACTTCCTCGACCGGGCTGCGAAAGAGCTGAATGTTGAAACCAAGATTCTTACGCCTGAAACGGAAAGCTATATCTCATTACTGCCCTGGCCCGGCAATGTCCGCCAGCTTGAAAATGCCTGCCGCTGGTTGACCGTAATGGCTTCAGGCAGGGAAGTATTGATTTCAGACCTGCCTCCAGAGCTACTTAATACAGAGTTACTTAATAAAGAGCTACTCAATAAAGAGCTGCTGGATCAGAATCAGCTTCCTCAGGCAGCACAAGCCGGTAGCTGGGAAAAACCGTTGAAACAGTGGGCAGAGAAAGAGCTGGCAATAGGTAACGCCAATATTCTGGAGAAAGCTGTACCTGCGTTTGAGCGCATTCTTATTGAATCCGCATTACAGCACACAGGAGGGCGCAAACGGGATGCGTCTGAATTGCTGGGTTGGGGGCGAAATACCCTGACCCGGAAGATCAAAGAGCTTGGTATTGCTGACAAAGCACTTTGATATTGAATATTCTCAAAAAGAAGATATCTTTTTGGCATGTGGCAAATATTGGAACACCGCTCAGTTCCCAAACAGCTCAAAAAGTTGCCCGTTGAGGTTCTGAAGGTAATCTACACCATTGAATCTCAACAGGTGCGGGTCAAGGTAATCAAGGTAACGCCTCATGACTACAAAAGACGATAACGAATGGCAACCAGCCACAACAAACATTGAACTGACGGCAGGTGAATCGCTTCGGATTATGCGAGAACTACAGGGACTTAGCCAACAACAGCTAGCTGACCGTACTGGCATACCCCATTCCACGATAGCAGCCATTGAGAAAGATACCGCCGGCATGAACATACCTCAGGCAAAGCAGCTGGCGATTGCCCTGAGCTGTCATCCAGCCGTTCTGTGTTTCCCTGGCTGGCAGGTTACGCAAGTGAATACTCATAGCGCATAAATCTGAATTTCTGGCATTTTTCCATTAACATTTTTTACAACGGCCCTGATTTATAAAAAGAGTCAGACATCTGACTCTGGCTCTTTCCATACGTCCTTGTATCCATCCATTTATCCGCAGTCCTCATGATCTAAAAACAGCTGATCATGTATCTCATTGTTTTTTAAAGAAATCCTTCACGACAACCAAAAACCTGCTGCCAGAAAGTTTCTATAATTCAATTTTCAGGGATAAATCAGATAAGTAGTTGATTAAGGAGTACCCTATGAACGTTAAACGCCAAGCGAAATGGATGTCTGGCGCGGCGCTTTCCATCCTGTTTGCATTCGCAACGCCTGTACAGGCAGACACTCAAGAGAAAAAAGCCATGATACTGGCCGGGCCGATTGGCAAAAGCTCCAGTGCTTCTGCCAGAATCACACTGGTCATTCCGCCCAGACCGGATAAAGCCAAACAATCCAGTACCAAGCAGACAGCTTCTGAAAAGCCTTCTGATAAAAACACCCAGAAATAACATAAAAAGAAACCCCTGATGCAGTTCAGGGGTTTCTTTAAGCTAACATGCCATTAATCCGCCTCAATAGTAAGCGTCAGTGTATCCATATAAATATCAGCCGGTTTGACACTCAGAATACTGATCTCTGGCAACTCTATTTTTAACTGCATGTTCTCACCAGTCCCCGTCGTACAATTTTCAGTCACGTCACCACTCAGGCCATGCCGGGTATCACCGTAACGGATCTGACGGATAGAGCTTCCGACATTGGCAAGGTAAACACTGTAATCAATAAAGTCGCCCGTGTTCTTTCCTTTCAGTTCAAACACTTCATTCTGCGTGGTAGGCGTTATCTTGAAGTCGCCTCCCCCCTGCACATGGGCGCAAAACGTCTGATAGTGGCTCCTGTTAAACCCATCAGCCAGAAATGTCCCGAAAGAGGCATTTTCCAAACCACTTATCTTGACTTTAGGACGTATGATGACCCCTATTTCAATGTAAAAGTTATTGTATTCCTCATCATCTGCACGGCCTTTTATCCACAGCCAGAAGGCGTGTTCACCAGCTTCCAGTTTATTTATATAATTGTCATGAAAGGTCAAATGTAAGTTGGTGGTATAGTAAGTATCTGGCTTTCCATCATCATCGCCACCAGAAATACTGTCTCCAGTAGCCCACTGCGGCCGTGTTCTGGGGGAAGACATTTCAATATTGTAAAAAGTTTCATCAACCTTGCTATAACCGGAACTGGGAGAATAGTAATACAGCGACTCCCGTTTCAATTTCCACTCTTCACTGTCATCACCATCATAGGCACGAAACTTGAAATTGATTAAGATAGGGTCACTGCCTTTCTCTATCTCAAATTTCCCCAGAAAGTCGCTTTTATGTTTTTCATTGCCTTCGCATACCCCGCCACCTAAATCAGTGAAGCAAAACACTTCGTCATCAGAGTAAGCAAATGGAGGAAAAACGGTCAGAGAACACACCAACATGCACAAAAAAGCAGGCCACTGCCGTAGTTTGGTGAGCTTGACAGGTAACTGGATAGTGCGGAAGTACTTCATCTTTACAGCTTTGTTTTGACTTTAAACGTTAAAGCCTGAACCCGATTCTTCCCTGACCCTTATTGTTTCCTTAGAGGCTAAACTCCTGACGCTGCTCACGGGTTCCGTCAAACATCCCGAAACGAACCAGCTCTCCCTTGCCCGGCAGGTCCAGAGTTAAACTCTGTCCGGCATAAATACGACCACCAGAGGTTATCTCAACACAATCACCTTCCTGTTCTGCTCCTGAGCACTGTTCACCGTTACGAAGAATGACATTACTGTTGCCTTTATTGGTAAACGTCACCTTGTTGCCATCCCGCTTAGCGGTTACTTCATAGACCGGGTTTTCAGGGCGTACAAAAATCAAAGCCTGATAAGCAATCAGTAATTGAATAGCGTTCTGGTTGGCTTCTACATCCCCCGTTACGGGGCGAAAAGTAATCCGGTAAACATCTTCTGTGTCTTTAGGTGTTTCCAGGTTCACCAGCCGGACAGTTCTGCGCCCTCTCGGGGCAACGATAGACTTCTGCGGCGTTGCCAGCAGTTTCATGTCATCCGGGTTAGTAATTCTGATACGTTCTTCATTCTCAGCGCCGGGGTTAACCACCTTATAGATCTCTGTTTGCAGAAACAGATTATCGTCGCTAACGTTAGTCACCCGAATATCCTGCCTTGGCTGATTGCCCGGCTCAAAATAAACGATCATCCGATCCAGCAACATGTTGCCGCTGGCAAAAGGAGCAGCCAGCATAGCGGTGAAAAAAGTGGTAAAAAAGGCAACCACCAGCCTTGTTTTTTTTCTTACTTCCACGACATCATCCTGACGGTTAGTTATTGTATTTTAAATATTGGATGCCTCGGCCTGATTATGAACGTCTGAGTAATTACAGACAACCTGCCCAAGGTTAATAAAGTCATCTTTCTTATCGTCAATATCCAGCTCGACCAGACACTGTTTGCCGCCTTTCATAAAAATTAACTGTTCACTGTCGTCAGTAACCTCGGCCTGAAACATACCAAATTCATCACTGACCGCCAGACCCACACCGCCCTGAACACTGGCATTAACCAGCCAGTCACCACCAGCAGCCCGCACTCTGCCGTATAACACCCGGACACTGTTAACGTTGTAATCCAGGTCCATCACATTACCGGGGTACAGGGTGACTTCGTATTCTTTTTCATCAAATGCGAAAATACTGCTCCCTGCTGGTCGGATACTGACCTTATAGGTTCTGAACGGACTCAGATGAATGATCGACGCTTTTCCTCCCAGTGCATAGCCCCGTCGCTGGTTATCCACATAGACATCAAACTGGTCACCCAGGGATGCACCATCAACCGTTACGACCACCGCTGAACGGGACTGGGACTCGCCACCAAAGGCAAACACGTTATTGTTTGCCATAAAGCTGCTACTCAGGCTGGCTGAGTAGCCGGTCGTGGTGTTGGTGTCGGTTTCTGCATGGTTAACATTCAGATTCGCTGTCCCCCAGGTCGATGCAAACCGACTGGTAAGCCCTGCGGAGGTTCGGCCCGGTGCTTTTTCTGCCCTGAGGGTACTGCGGACACTGCCGGCAAAGGTATCTTTGTCATTGTAAGTGGCGGACACCTGCAACTGCTCTGTTCGGTCACTCTCACCAGCAGCGGTTTTGTCATAACGGGCCTGAGGGTTTGCACGGAAAGTCCATTTATCTTTTGAACGACTCAGGTCTAGTGAAATCAGACCGCTGATCTGCCCCTCATCCGTCCATGATGTATCAAAACGCATAGACACTGAGTAAAGCCCGTCACGGTAAAGCGTTCTGCTGTAACCGACACTTTGTCGTGTTTGCCGGTCAGTCTGACTACCATCCAGAGAGTTGCTCTCACTTTCACTGTAACGGTAGCTGCCGTTACCGCCCAGAATCGGATAGTTCATGGAAACACTGCTTTGTCGAAATTCATTGCCCAGCAGGTCAAACTCCGTTGCGGGTCGAATGTTATTCCGCCATAGCTGAAGATAACTGCCGCTTATATTAAAGTTGCCGTAGCGATAACGTGCATCCAGTTTGCCGCCGTAATCGCCCTCATCGGACAGCATAAAGGAAGGTGCCAGCTCGTAATTACGACCGATTTTGAAAAACGACGCTTCCCCCAGGCTCTGCCCTTCGGTGGCTGCCAGCGCAAAAGAGCCGGATAAGGTATCTGCCAGGCGCAGATTGACACCACCGCGAACCAGAACATCGTCCAGCACCTCAGGCAGTATTTTCTCTGCCGAAGACTGGGAAGCCCGCCCGCCTTCGAGAAAATATTCTTTTTCGCCAATGGGCGCTAAACGGGTTTGTCTTGCAAAGAACCGGGTTTCGGTACGAATCAGATTGCCTGCCTCATCGAGCAGGCGTATGGTCAGATCGTAAGCACCACTGGGAAAGTTGGTGGTATCCAGCTCCTGATTACCCGCTTCTACCAAACCACTGCTGATCAGACGCTCTTCATAAATAATTTCATAACGTCCCTGAACCGGCATAAAGATTTCCAGTGGCGTACCCTGGGTAAATGAACGGTCGGTTCGGGTGTTAAATGAACTGGCTATTCTGGCGCCCCATAAACGACGACTGGCGCTAAAGTTCAAACCAAACCCTGTGGTATTGACCAGCCCTGCCTGCCACAGGCGACCTTCGTAATCCCGTTCAAACAACAGGGTGTTAACGCTGACGTCCTGATCCCTTGAGAAATCCCAGTTCGCCTGAAGACTGCTCTCTTCAAACGACATAAAACTACTGCCAAACACGGTGTAGTTTTCCTGTGAATTACCGTCATTGAAGTTACCGGAGATATTAGCCGACAGGTTTTGGATAACAGCAACGCCCGCTTCAGAACCTGGCAGAAAGCGGCTTTTGTCCAAAGCCTGAACGGTCAGCAGGCTGGGGTGAATAAACAGGTCGGCTTTAAAATTATCCGCATTAAAAATAACCCCTGCCACGTCCGGATCGATAATACCGCACCCCTGACTCCTGTTGCTGTAACAGATAGCTTCGGCGTGGCTGTCCAGCTCTCCTTCCAGAGCCTGAATTACTGGAAACGCGTCCAGAACGGCGGGAATTTGCCGAACCAGTTTTTCCGGGTCTTCGAATTCAATAGAGTTGGTAGTGAATACCGCTGACATGGTGGTGACAAAACGACCACCGAAATAGACGTCGACCATGCTTTGCTGGGGGGCGAGGAGGTCTTCGAAACCTGCGGGGACGCTCACTTGAGAGATAATCAGAGGTTTTTGAGCATACACAAAACTTGCGAAAATGGGTGCAAACGTCAGGCATGCTATTTTTACTGTTTTTTTTATCATTTTCGCCTGCTTTACTGTCTATCCATTCTGCAGGATGTGATTTTTTCTCTTATTTGGCTTCGACAACCAATGTCAGAGTGTCGGTGTAATTACCTGCCGGTTTCTGACTCAACTGCTGAAAAGTAGCATTCAGTCTTATCGCCAGTGTCATATTGGTGTTACCAAGACCGCCACAATAATCCTCCTCATGACCGACAAAGGTTTCATCTTCCGTTTGGCTGTTCATTTCCAATAGGGAGCGTTCTGGAACATCATTACCTACACCAAACATGGGAAGGTACGGAATAGTGCTTTTTTGATTATTTGCAGTGCTGCTCAATTCAAAATTACTAGTACGCTTATCACCACCTTCTGCTCGAATCGTAAACAGACCATCCCCAGAGGCATGGATACAAAAGTTCTTTGAGTCATAAGGCAAATGACCCGGAAACAAACCAAGTGAATAATCATCTAAGCCAGATATACGAACTTGCTTATTACCAGAGGCAGTAATATTAAAGTTGTAATACAAATACTTTACGGACTTCTCGTCAGAGTCGTAACCCTTAAGCACAACAGTAAAGACATGTTCTCCTGCCGAAAGACTCTTCAGAACCCTTTCCTTAATAGTCAAATTAAGAAACATATCACCTGACATACCATTTGGGTTTAAATCTTCAGCATCACCATTTATTTCATTATCAATGGGCCATTGAAAGTTATTATTATCATGACCAAATTCTGGAATGCTGAACTCAGTATTGAGAACATAATGGTTACCATCATTAAAGTCGCCTTTTTCTACAGGGATACCATCTTTTTGAAACTCGACGAAGTCAAGCTTCCAACCTACATCGCAATTGTTATTGCTATTGCTATGGCAGCCAGAACGAAACTGAAATCGTGGAGATGACCGAAAAGACTGATCACCATTTATAGGATAAGAAACATCTGCCTCGACACTGTCATCATAACGATCAAGATCTTTGTTAGGAAAATTACAAGTATTTTCACCAGCCACAGCCCAACAAAAACCCGGCTCTCCGCCTCCTGAAAATGACAAAGAAGGAAGCAGCAACAGAATAAAATAACAAAACCTCAAATTATAGAACCATGCAAAGATGGTCACTCGCTTGAGAGTGTTTTGGGTTTTATTGCACTGGTTGTTTAACTTCATGCCAGAAACCTGGAGTGGCTTAGATGCTTGTTTTTATGTTGTAGGTTGGGACGAGCAAAGCGATTCCCAACATGGGTACTCGGCGTTGTTCACCTTGTTGGGAATCGCTTTGCTCGTCCCAACCTACTTGCTTCAATTTGCAGAAACAGTCAACGTAAGGTTTCCTGTGTAATCTCCAGCAGGTGCAGATGAAAGGTCAGATGGATCAACAAATACATAAACAGAAGCATTAAGTGTACCTAGATCACATTCAAAACTATCATTTATAGTTGCATTACTTAGTCCAGAAATTGTTTGAGTTCCATTGGCAGTTAGAGTATCACCTTGTTTTTGTCCACCTTCATTTACATCATTAAACAGGTCAACTGAATAAGGAATAGAGTTATTACCATCTTTCAAAAGAAAGCCTTCATCACCACCGCTTACAGCTAGATCTACTGAAAATTTATTTGTTCCGACCCCTGAAGCATAAATACAGAAATTCGCTCCTTCTCTCGGGGTTGCATTTTCATTAGTAAAGGTTTGAAGGTCAATTAATTCTTCTAATTGACGAAGCATTAAAAAGCCCCCTCCACCGCCTAAATCACTACCATCTTTAACAGCTAGTTCGATCCTTGTTGAATCTCTGACTGGAGGAACATCCGTAGCATATAAGCCTCCTGAAATTGTAGCTCCAGCGATAAGTACTGCTACTGCTGTTTTTCTAGCGATCATAATTTGTTCTCCTTTTTGATCCACTATTTCTCACTATCTTGGTATCCAGCAATGCCCACTCACTGCACAGAAACCGTCACCGTCAACGTATCCGAATAACTGTCTTCCGGTTGATTCTCAAGATTTTGTAACGGAACCCTGACGTTTATCGAAGTATTATTATCTTCACAGTCCGAGTTCACCGGCTGGGTCGGCAGCCTTAACTGCTGCTGTGGTACGTCTTCCAGAGAAGTCAGGTTCAACTCGGTACCGGAGCCGCCAGTCTGGTCGTACCAGACAACTTCGTAAGGAATTCTGGCGGCCGAACTGGTTCCCAGCAAAGCAAATGAACTGTCGCCTATGCTGTTGGCACTGTTAATCGTTAAAGCGAATTCTTCGGTGTTGTACCAGATGCAAAAGTTATTCAGAGACTGAGGTACTGTGACATAGTCAAACTCACCCAGGGAAAATTCCTGAAGCTGATTGACTCTTGCAAGCGCAGGGACAGAGAGCGTGATGTCGGCTTCTGCACAGGATTCAGCTGCAAGAACACCGTCACCGCCATTGGGTATGCATACAGCCGCCGAATAAGCCGACTGCAATGCAAATATGATGAATACCAGATACCTGTAAATCATATCCGTTGACCATCAGGTTGCTTTTATTGTTATACGACTAACGTCATTTCCTTCTTACGGTTCATTGTGCAGCTTTCTTTGATCTAAATCTACTAAATACCTTCTATTTTTATTTTTTTTCCACGTCCCAGAAAAACCACACTTGCCAAGCCTCAGACAAGACTGACTATGTACTTGATATTTGTCGTATTATTTTTCATTCAGAATTTTTCCGCATCTGTATTTCAAGTTAATCAAAGCGTTGGTCATGCTGATCAAACTTCACCCTGACGGTATCAACCTTTATCCTCGCATCATGCTGACTGGTCAGTGTTATATTCTGGATGTCTGTATACACTTCCGTCAGGTTATGCACTTCAGTATGCTGCGCCTTGTGCTGTTCGAGCCTTGCTTCCACAAACCGGGTTTCTTTCGACACAGCTTGTTCTTTTATTAGTGATTTTGATTAAGGAACGAGCAGATAGCGATGATTCTGTGGTACTGCCTGACATTTCCTCTCCCCCCTTTTGTAAAGATTTTCAGGACAGGAACTCTCAGGAATTTCCATGGTCAAACGTTTTAATGGCCGGATTCTTTATTGATCTACGCTTAGATATGTAGCTTCATGAAAGAGTTGATGTAGTTGTGAAGCCAAAGCTCCAGTACACGATTTTATGAGGCTTTAGAGAAATGGACTTATCACCTTACGACCAGTGCCGTAGCGACGAAAAGCAGTGCCGAATCGGTCGTTCCTGCAACATTATCACCCTTGCTTTAACGCTTATCCTTATTTCAGGTTTTGCAGTAGCCGATTATCTGGCAGTCAAATGCAACATGAGCGATCAGCACGAGCAGAGTGACAAAAAATAATCAATTATTTTCTCCAGATACAATTAAGCCGGGCAATAACCCGGCTTAACTGATGCAAAAGACTAATTATTAATCTTCAGCTTCTACCGCTTCAGCTTCAACTGGACGATCCAGCAGCTCAACGATAGCCATAGGAGCGTTGTCGCCCTTACGGAAACCGCACTTCAGAATGCGGATGTAACCACCTGGACGCTCTTTGAAGCGTGGACCCAGATCAGAGAACAGCTTGCCAACAGTTGCCTTATTGCGGAGACGATCAAACGCCAGGCGACGGTTAGCCACGCTGTCTTCTTTAGACAGGGTGATCAGGGGCTCAGCAACACGACGCAGCTCTTTAGCTTTTGGCAGTGTTGTCTTGATTACTTCGTGCTCAACCAGGGAACTGGTCATGTTACGGAACATAGCCTTACGATGAGAGCTATTCCGGTTGAGCTTGCGGCCACTCTTACGATGACGCATGGCACAAACTTCCTCGTTCTGCCATCAGCCCCGCCTTTATCTTTCACCGCTCACTCGTTCACATAAAGTGTCGGTTTGCAGCGGATAAAGGCGTCAGGACTGCATGGCTGTTTTAAGCAGAAATCTTGTCGTCGTTCTTCAAACTGGCAGGTGGCCAGTTATCCAGACGCATACCCAGGCTCAGACCTCGGGAGGCCAGAACGTCCTTGATCTCAGTCAGGGACTTCTTACCCAGGTTCGGGGTCTTCAGCAGTTCGACTTCAGTACGCTGGATCAGGTCACCAATGTAGTAGATGTTTTCTGCTTTCAGGCAGTTTGCACTACGTACAGTCAGTTCCAGATCATCAACCGGGCGCAGCAGGATAGGATCAACGTCGTCCTCTTCCTTCACTGGCTCAGGCTCAGCTTCACCTTCCAGGTCTACGAATACCGCCAGCTGCTGCTGCAAGATAGTAGCAGCGCGACGAATCGCTTCATCCGGATCCAGTGTGCCGTCTGTTTCCAGGTCGATCACCAGCTTGTCGAGGTCAGTACGCTGTTCTACACGGGCGCTTTCAACGACATAGGATACGCGGTATACAGGGCTGTAGGTGGCATCCAGCTGAAGGCGGCCAATAGCACGGGTTTCTTCTTCGTCGTGACGACGGCTTTCGCCGGACTCGTAACCACGACCACGAGCTACCTTCAGTTTCATATTCAGGTCACCTTTATCGTTCATATGAGCGATAACGTGATCAGGATTCACGATTTCAACATCGTGATCCAGCTGAATATCGGCGGCGGTCACAACACCTGATCCCTTTTTGTTCAGGGTCAGAGTTGCTTCATCACGGCCATTCATACGAATAGCCAGACCTTTCAGGTTTAGCAGGATTTCAATTACGTCCTCCTGCACACCTTCAATCGCGCTGTATTCGTGCTGAACACCGTCGATCTCTACTTCCGTTACGGCACAGCCTGGCATGGAAGAGAGAAGAATGCGACGCAGCGCGTTACCCAGAGTATGACCGAAGCCCCGCTCCAGCGGCTCAAGGGTAACCTTGGCGCGTGTCAGGCTGATTTCCTCAACGTCAATGTGTCGAGGAGTTAGAAATTCAGTAACCGAATTCTGCATGGATGTTACACCCCACCTAACTGTCTATCCCTTACTTGGAGTACAGCTCGACGATCAAGTTCTCGTTGATGTCTGCTGCAAGATCACTCCGCTCGGGCAGCACCTTGAAGGTACCTTCCTTCTTCTTGGCGTCTACTTCAACCCAGGTAGAGAACCCGCGCTGAGCTGCCAATTCGAGTGCTGCATTAATACGCAGCTGGTTTTGAGACTTCTCACGGATAGCGATAACGTCGCCCGGAACAACCTTGTAGGAAGGAATGTTCACAGTCTTACCGTTAACCAGGATAGCCTTGTGGCTTACCAGCTGACGTGCTTCAGCACGGGTGGAACCAAATCCCATGCGGTATACTACATTATCAAGGCGAGACTCAAGAAGTTGCAACAGGTTTGAACCGGTAGCACCCTTCAGACGGTCTGCATCTTTGTAGTAGTTACGGAACTGCTTTTCCAGAACACCGTAGATACGACGAACTTTCTGCTTTTCACGCAGCTGTACACCGTAGTCAGACAGACGACCACGACGCTGGCCATGCTGGCCAGGAGGAATTTCTGCTTTGCACTTTGACTCGAGTGCGCGAACACCACTCTTCAGAAAGAGATCGGTGCCTTCACGACGAGACAGTTTGCACTTTGGACCAATATATCTAGCCATTTATATCGTCTCCTGCTTATACTCGACGCTTCTTAGGCGGGCGGCAACCGTTATGTGGGATCGGGGTAACATCGGTGATGTTAGTGATCTTGTAGCCACAAGCGTTCAGAGCGCGTACAGCGGATTCGCGGCCAGGACCAGGTCCTTTCACGCATACATCCAGATTCTTCAGACCGTATTCAGCGGCCGCGCGACCAGCACGTTCAGCAGCAACCTGTGCAGCGAACGGAGTGCTCTTACGGGAACCACGGAAGCCGGAGCCACCGGAAGTTGCCCATGCCAACGCATTACCCTGGCGGTCGGTAATTGTCACGATAGTGTTGTTAAAAGAAGCGTGAATATGGGCAATCCCATCTACAACCGTCTTTTTAACCTTTTTACGTGAGCGAGTACCTGGCTTTGCCATATCAGAATAAATCCTGTGTCATAAGAACGGACTTAACCAGTTCTAAAAATACTTACTTACGAATTGGCTTGCGCGGGCCCTTACGGGTGCGAGCATTCGTCTTGGAGCGCTGACCACGAACTGGCAGACTGCGACGGTGGCGGATACCACGGTAGCAACCCAGATCCATCAGGCGCTTAATGTTCATGCTGATTTCGCGACGCAGGTCACCTTCGGTGTCCAGCTTGGCAACTTCACCACGCAGGGCTTCCAGTTGCTCTTCGCTCAGGTCAGCGATCTTGGCATCTGGCTTAACGCCAGTAGCTTCACACAGCTGTGCAGCTGTTGGCTTACCAATGCCGAATATGTAGGTCAACGAGATAACAGCGTGTTTGTTATCCGGGATGTTGACGCCAGCAATACGGGCCATTCAATCGTCTCCGTTTGTTTTTTCCGTGAGTGCATAGTTTGCGATTTGCAAACTATCTTTTGAGTTCACGGCTGTTTTCGCCTTGTAGATAAGCTGACTCAAAAGTCAGTGCGAATATCTACTCGCTATCCAAAGGCAGATAACGTGGTTCAGTAAATCCAGAGTTTGAATTTACTGATGAGTCAGTCACAGGGTGACCGACAGGTCGAAAGGCGGAGATTCTAATCCTCCTTTCGATAAAACACAACCGCTCATGCCAACATGAGCGGTTGTGTTTTGCCTGAAATCGCATTGTTGACTGCAATTTCCAGAGCCACTCTTTCAAGCTGCGAGGGCAAAGACTTCTTATTATGCAAAACTCCGCAGAGCTTTGCACGATAATTAACCTTGACGCTGCTTGTGACGTGGTTCAACGCAGATCACACGTACAGCGCCTTTGCGCTTGATGATCTTGCAGTTACGGCAGATTTTCTTTACCGACGCACGTACTTTCATTATTCACTCCACCATCGTTGCAGAACCGGGGCGTTGCAAAACCCGACTTATCGGGTCAGGCCACCACCACCGTAGCCCTTAAGATTGGATTTTTTCAGCAGTGATTCGTACTGGTGCGACATCAGGTGAGATTGCACCTGAGCCATGGTATCCATGACAACCACAACGACGATCAGCAAGCTGGTACCACCAAGATAGAAAGGTACGTTAGCCCAAACTACCAGGAACTGAGGTAACAGGCACACTGCTGTCATGTAGATGGCACCGAACATCGTCAGACGAGTCAGAACGCCATCAATATATCGTGCAGACTGCTCACCCGGGCGGATGCCCGGAATGAATGCACCAGACTTCTTCAAGTTGTCTGCCACGTCCTTCGGATTGAAGACCAGGGCAGTATAGAAGAAGCAGAAGAAGACAATGCCTGCCGAGAACAGAATGATATTCAGTGGCTGACCCGGACCCAACGCCATAGCGATGTCCTGAAGCCAGCCCATGCCTTCGCCCTGACCGAACCACTGCGCGATTGACGCAGGGAACAGCAGCAGGCTGGAAGCGAAGATAGCCGGGATAACACCCGCCATATTCACTTTCAGGGGCAAGTGGCTGCTCTGTGCTGCAAATACTTTACGACCTTGCTGACGCTTGGCGTAATTGACAGTAATACGGCGCTGACCGCGTTCCATGAACACGACAAAGGCGATTACTGCGATTGCAAGAAACGCAACTGTGAGCAATGCCAGAATGTTGATATCACCCTGACGGGCGGACTCAAAGGAACGCCCGATTGCAGTCGGCAGACCGGCGACAATACCAGCAAAAATCAGTATCGATATGCCATTGCCAATCCCTCTTTCGGTAACCTGCTCACCGAGCCACATCATAAATACGGCTCCGGTTACGAAGGTGACGACAGCCACCAGGTAGAAACCGAAATCGGGATTGAAGGCGACGCCCTGGTTGGCCAGACCTACGGTCATACCCATACCCTGGACGAACGCCAGACACACCGTCAGGTAGCGTGTATATTGGCTGATCTTGCGTCGTCCGGCTTCGCCTTCCTTTTTCAGTTGTTCGAGCTGCGGACTGACCACAGTCATCAACTGAATGATGATGGACGCCGAAATGTAAGGCATGATACCCAGTGCCAGTACAGACATGCGTTCCAGCGCACCGCCGGAGAACATGTTGAACAGGCCTAAAATAGTGCCTTCATTTTGCTGAAACATTCTGGCCAGGGCATCTGGATTGATGCCCGGAACTGGAATGTGCGCACCGATCCGATAAACCAGGATCGCCAAAAATACGAACTTTAAACGAGACCAGAGCTCGTTTAACCCGCTCTGATTCCCAACAGGTAGTGTCTTAGCCATTTAGTCCTCGATCTTACCACCAGCAGCTTCGATCGCGGCGCGAGCGCCTTTAGTAGCTGCCAACCCCTTCAGGGTTACGGCTTTATTCAGTTCGCCGGACAGTACCACTTTAGCGCGCAGGATGCTACCGCCGATCAGGTTCGCAGCTTTCAGAGCAGCCAGGTCGATCACTTCGGATTCAACCTTGGCCAGTTCGTGCAAACGAATCTCTGCGGAGAAGCGAGCTGTACGAGAGGTAAAGCCGTACTTAGGCAGACGACGCTGCAGTGGCTGCTGACCGCCTTCGAAACCAGGCTTCACAGAACCGCCGGAGCGAGACTTCTGACCTTTGTGACCACGGCCACCGGTCTTACCCAGACCGGAACCGATACCACGACCAACGCGCTGGCGCTCTTTACGAGAACCTTCAGCTGGACTCAGAGTATTCAGACGCATGTTATTCTCCTTCGACCTTAACGAGGTAAGATACCTTGTTGATCATGCCGCGTACGGAAGGAGTGTCTTCCACTTCAACTGTGTGGTTGATGCGACGCAGACCCAGGCCACGGACGCAAGCCTTATGGCTTTCGAGGCGACCGTTGGTGCTCTTAACGAGCTTTACAGTGATCATCTTCTTAGCCATGACTTAGTTCCCCAGAATTTCTTCTACGGACAGGCCACGCTTAGCTGCCACACCTTCAGGAGAACGCATGTCACGCAGGCCTTTGAAGGTCGCGTATACAACGTTAACCGGGTTGGTGGAACCGTAGCACTTAGCCAGTACGTTGTGTACACCAGCTACTTCCAGAACGGCACGCATAGCACCACCGGCAATTACACCAGTACCCTGGGAAGCAGGCTGCATGTAAACCTTGGAAGCACCGTGACGGGCTTTCACAGGGTACTGCAGAGTGTCACCGTTCAGGTCAACCTGAATCATGTTGCGGCGAGCAGATTCCATAGCTTTCTGGATCGCTACTGGCACTTCACGCGCCTTGCCACGACCAAAACCTACTTTACCTTTACCGTCGCCTACTACGGTCAGAGCTGTGAAGCCGAAGATACGACCACCTTTCACCACTTTGGCTACTCGGTTAACCTGTACCAGCTTCTCAATCAGACCTTCGTCGTTGTTTTGCGGTTTACGCTCATCTTTTGCCATGATGCCTACCCTCAGAATTCCAGACCGGCTTCACGGGCAGCGTCAGCAAGCGCCTTCACACGACCGTGATATTTGTAACCGGAGCGGTCAAAAGCAACCTTGGTAATGCCAGCAGCTTTAGCACGTTCTGCAACCAGAGCGCCTACTTTCTTAGCAGCTTCAACATTGCTGGTAGCTTCAGCACGCAGCTCCTTCTCGACAGTGGAGGCCGCAGCCAACACTTTGTCACCCTCAGGGGCAATCACCTGTGCATACATGTGCTGAGAAGAACGGTGAACGGTCAGGCGGTTAACACCCAGTTCACGCATTTTCATACGAGCACGACGAGCACGACGCAGGCGAGCAGAGTTCTTATCCATCATGATGTCACCCTACCTTACTTTTTCTTGGCTTCTTTACGACGAACGTGTTCGTCGGCGTAGCGGACACCCTTGCCTTTGTATGGCTCAGGACGACGGAATTCGCGGATTTCCGCTGCAACCTGTCCAACCAGCTGCTTGTCGATACCTTTGATAACGACTTCAGTCTGGGATGGAGTTTCCGCAGTCACACCCTCAGGCATGGTGTAGTCCACTGGGTGAGAGAAACCAAGAGACAGGTTCAGGGTCTTACCCTTAGTCTGTGCACGGTAACCAACACCAACCAGCTGCAGCTTCTTCTCGAAGCCAGCAGTAACGCCGGTTACCATGTTGTTAACCAGCGCACGAGTGGTACCTGCCAGAGCACGGGAGTGCTTGGCACCATCACGTGGAGCGAAAGTCAGGACTTTGTCTTCCTGGCTTACGACAACATTCGCGTGGATGTTCAGATCCAGCTGGCCTTTGGATCCCTTGATAGAGATGTTCTGGCCATTCAGCTTAACTTCAACACCGGCAGGGATTTCTACTGGGCTTTTAGCTACTCGAGACATATCAACCCTCCCTTAGAATACGGTGCAAAGGATTTCGCCACCAACACCGGCTGCACGGGCAGCGCGATCGGTCATTACACCTTTGTTGGTAGAAACGATGGCAATACCCAGGCCGCCATTGACCTTAGGCAGTTCTTCTTTACCGGTGTAGGAACGCAGACCCGGGCGACTTACGCGCTTCAGGTTTTCGATAACCGGCTTGCCTTCGTAGTATTTCAGGTCGATAACCAGAGATTTCTGGATCTCGCCTTCTACACGAAAGTCAGTAATGTAGCCTTCCTCTTTCAAGACTTTGGCTACTGCAGCCTTAACCTTGGAAGAAGGAATTTCAACAGAAGCATGTTCTGCCATCTGGGCATTACGGATACGAGTTAGCATATCTGCTAACGGGTCCTGCATACTCATTATCTATCTCTCCAGAAGATGAAACGCGCTTACCAGCTGGCCTTAACCAGACCTGGAACATCACCACGCATCGCTGCTTCACGCAGCTTGATGCGGCTCAGACCGAACTTGCGCAGGTAGCCGTGTGGACGACCTGTCACACGACAACGGTTACGCAGACGGGAGGAGCTGGCGTCACGTGGCTGCTTTTGCATTGCAACCAGTGCGTCCCAACGCTCGTCGTCAGAGCTGTTTGGGTGATTGATGATCGCCTTCAGAGCGGCGCGCTTCTCAGCATACTTGGCAACGGTGCGCTGACGCTTCAACTCCCGCTGCTTCATGGATACTTTAGCCATAAGCTCGTACCTGTATCAGTTACGGAATGGGAAGTTGAAAGCACGCAGCAGAGCACGGCCTTCGTCATCACTCTTGGCAGTAGTGGTCATGGTGATGTCCAGACCGCGCAGAGTGTCGATTTTATCGTAGTCAACTTCCGGGAAGATGATCTGTTCTTTAACGCCCATGCTGTAGTTGCCGCGGCCGTCAAAGGACTTCGGGCTTACACCACGGAAGTCACGAACACGTGGCAGAGCGATGTCTACCAGACGTTCCAGGAATTCGTACATACGTTCGTCACGCAGTGTCACTTTGACACCGATTGGCCAGCCTTCGCGAACCTTGAAGCCAGCAACAGATTTGCGAGCTTTGGTTACTACTGCTTTTTGACCAGCAATCTTTTCCATATCGGAAACAGCGTGCTCGATGACTTTCTTGTCACCGATCGCTTCACCAACACCCATGTTCAGGGTGATTTTGGTGATGCGTGGTACTTCGTGAATGTTGGCCAGGCCCAGCTCTTCTTTGAGCTTGGCGCGGATTTCTTCACGGTACTGAGTCTTAAAATTTGCCATTATACCACCCCTTACGCGTCAACCGGCTTGCCAGTGGACTTGAACACGCGCTGCTTTTTGCCATCTTCAGAGATAGCGAAGCCAACACGATCAGCCTTGTCGGTTTCTGTGTTCAGGATCGCAACGTTAGAAGCCTGAATAGCAGCTTCCTTCTCTACGATTCCACCCGGGGTACCCAGCATTGGGTTAGGCTTCTGATGTTTCTTCATCATGTTGATGCCAGAAACAATCAGTTTACCGTCAGCACGAACGGTCAGCACTTTACCGCGCTTACCTTTGTCCTTGCCAGCGATTACGATGACTTCGTCATCACGACGGATCTTTTTCATTTCCTGCTCCCTTACAGTACTTCTGGCGCCAGAGAAATGATCTTCATGAACTGCTCACCGCGCAATTCACGAGTCACCGGGCCAAAGATACGGGTACCGATTGGCTGGTTGCTTGCGTTCAGCAGAACGGCAGCGTTGCCATCGAAGCGAATCAGGGAACCGTCTGGACGACGAACACCTTTTTTGGTACGTACCACAACAGCGTTCATCACCTGGCCTTTTTTGACCTTACCGCGAGGAATTGCTTCCTTAACGGATACTTTGATGATGTCGCCAATGTGGGCGTAACGGCGATGGGAACCACCCAACACCTTAATACACTGTACTCGACGAGCGCCGGAGTTATCGGCTACTTCGAGTTGAGATTCTGTCTGGATCATGCTTATTCTCCAAGCCCAAACTGCAGACTGGTACTCGCTAATCTGCGTAATGACTGACCGGCCACACAACACTGGTTGGTTAGTGCAACCGGCCATCCTGAAGCCATCTGGCGTGACAGCTAGAGGCTAACTTTACTCAGAGTCTGAGAACCCTGGCCTTATATTTGAGTAGCACGCTCATCAATGGAAACGAGTTCAAATGTCTTGGACTTAGACATTGGACGTGTTTCCTTGATGGTCACGATGTCGCCCATACGACATTCGTTGTTTTCATCGTGCGCGTGCAACTTGGTGGACCGCTTTACGATTTTACCGTACAGCGGATGTTTAACACGGCGTTCAATGAGGACAGTGACGGTCTTGTCCATCTTGTCGCTCACAACCTTGCCGGTCAGAGTACGGACTTTCTTGACTTCAGCCATCTTTAGATACCTGCCTTCTCATTCAGCACCGTCTTAATACGGGCAATAGCGCGCTGGTTTTGCTTCATCAGGTGAGTCTGATTCAGCTGGCCAGTCGCTTTCTGCATGCGGAAGTTAAATTGATCCCGCAGCAGGCTGATCAGCTCTTCGTTGAGCTGCTCAACAGATTTTTCACGCAATTCAGCTGCTTTCATCACATCACGCTCCGCTTAACGAAGGTGGTCTCAACAGGCAGCTTGGCAGCAGCCAGAGCAAATGCCTCACGAGCCAGTTCTTCGGATACACCTTCCATCTCGTACAGGACACGACCCGGCTGGATCTGTGCTACCCAGTACTCGACACTACCCTTACCTTTACCCATACGAACCTCAAGAGGCTTCTTGGAGATAGGCTTGTCAGGGAAGACGCGAATCCAGATCTTACCACCACGCTTGATGTGACGAGTCATGGCACGACGAGCTGCTTCAATCTGGCGAGCAGTTATACGTCCACGACCAGTGGCCTTCAATGCGTATTCACCGAAGCTAACTTTGGAGCCGCGGTGTGCCAGGCCGCGATTGCGCCCCTTTTGCTGCTTACGAAACTTCGTACGCTTTGGCTGTAACATTACCGCGCTCCTTACTTCTTAGGTTGTCTCTTCTTAGGACGCTTCGCTGGCTCCTTAGCCTGCTGTTCAACAGCCGCCATTCCGCCAATCACTTCGCCTTTGAAGATCCAAACTTTAACACCCAGAATACCGTAGGTAGTCTTGGCTTCGTAGGTAGCGTAGTCGATGTCTGCACGCAGGGTGTGCAGAGGTACGCGACCTTCACGGTACCATTCGGAACGGGCAATTTCTGCACCGCCCAGACGACCACCGATCTGAACCTTGATACCTTTCGCGCCCAGACGCATAGCGTTCTGAACGGAGCGCTTCATAGCGCGACGGAACATTACACGACGCTCCAGCTGACCAGCGATAGACTGAGCAACCAGCATAGCATCGAGTTCTGGCTTACGAACTTCTTCGATGTTGATATGAACAGGCACGCCCATCATCTTAGTCACTGCCTGACGCAGCTTCTCAACATCTTCACCTTTCTTACCGATCACGATGCCTGGACGGGCAGTGTGAATGGTAACCCGAGCACTCTGCGCTGGACGCTGAATGTCGATACGGCTTACGGAAGCGTTCTTCAGCTTCTTCTGCAGGAATTCACGAACTTCCAGGTCAGAGATCAGCTTGTCAGCATACTCTTGACCTTCAGCAAACCACACTGATCTGTGTGGCTTTACGATGCCCAGTCGAATCCCGTTAGGATGTACTTTTTGACCCATCTGATCGCTCCTTAGACCTCTGCAACCTTAACCGTGATATGGCAAGACCGCTTGAGAATGCGATCAGCGCGGCCTTTGGCACGCGGACGAATACGCTTCATAGTCATCGCTTCATCTACATAGATGGTGGAGACTTTCAGCTCATCAATGTCCATGCCTTCGTTGTGTTCGGCGTTTGCAATAGCAGACTCCAGAACCTTCTTAACCAGCTCAGCAGCCTTTTTCGGGCTGAAAGCCAGCAGGTCCAGGGCTTCGCTTACTGCTTTACCGCGAACCTGGTCAGCAACCAGACGCGCTTTCTGGGCAGAAATGCGAGCGCCTTTATGGATAGCAGCTACTTCTTTCATTTCTTACCTCTTAGCGCTTCTTGGCTTTTTTGTCCGCTGCGTGACCGCGATAGGTGCGGGTAGCAGAGAACTCACCCAGCTTATGGCCGACCATGTCTTCGGTAACGAAAACTGGAACGTGCTGACGACCGTTGTGAACAGCGATGGTCAGACCTACCATAGTAGGGATAATCATAGAGCGGCGAGACCAGGTCTTGATCGGACGCTTGTTGCCGCTTTCAGCCGCATCTTCGACTTTCTTCAACAGGTGAAGGTCGATAAATGGGCCTTTTTTCAATGAACGTGGCACTGTCGAATCCTCTCTCTAGGCTTACTTAGCGCTGCGACGACGTACGATCATTTTGTCCGTACGCTTGTTGGAACGAGTCTTACGACCCTTGGTCGGAACACCCCATGGAGTCACTGGGTGACGACCACCGGAAGTACGACCTTCACCACCACCATGCGGGTGATCTACCGGGTTCATGGCAACACCACGAACGGTCGGACGAACACCGCGCCAGCGCTTGGCACCAGCTTTACCCAGAGAGCGCAGGTTGTGCTCACTGTTGGAGACTTCGCCCAGAGTGGCGCGACAGTCAGCCAGAACTTTACGCATTTCACCGGAGCGCAGACGCAGGGTTACGTAGGCACCATCACGGGCTACCAGCTGGGCAGAAGCACCAGCACTGCGAATCATCTGCGCGCCTTTACCTGGCTTCAGCTCTACACAGTGTACGATGGAACCCTGAGGGATATTGCGCAGTGGCAATGTGTTACCCGCTTTAATAGGCGCATCTACACCGGAGTACAGCTCGTCACCAGCTTTCACACCCTTAGGTGCGATCACGTAACGACGCTCACCGTCCATGTATTTCAACAGGGCGATGTGTGCGGTACGGTTTGGATCGTATTCCAGACGCTCAACAACAGCTGGGATGCCGTCCTTGTTGCGCTTGAAGTCTACGATACGGTAATGCTGCTTGTGACCACCACCACGATGACGGGTTGTGATACGACCAGCATTGTTACGACCACCGGACTTGCTCTTCTTCTCTACCAAAGGCGCGTGTGGGCGACCTTTGTGCAGGTCAGGGTTTACGACCTTGACGACGAAGCGGCGACCCGGAGAAGTCGGCTTGCATTTAACTACGGCCATCCTTTAACTCCTTATTCCGCGTCCGCAAAGTCGATTTCCTGACCTTGCTCCAGGCTAACGTAAGCTTTTTTCCAGTCTGAGCGCTGGCCCATACCGAAACGTGTACGCTTAGTTTTGCCTTTAACAACGGCAGTGCGAACAGAATTGACGCTTACTTCAAACAGCTGTTCAACAGCTTTTTTGATTTCAAGCTTGGTGGCGTCCTTAGCTACCTTGAAGACGTACTGGCCGTGTTCTTCAGCAACTACGGTCGCCTTCTCGGAAATGTGCGGACCAAGCAGAACTTTGTAGATACGTTCCTGGTTCATCCCAGCATCTCCTCGAACTTCTTGATGGCTGCCACAGTCATTACAACTTTTTCGTGGGCAATCAGGCTTACTGGATCAATGCCTTGCACGTCGCGGGTATCCACGTGAGGGATGTTGCGAGTAGCCAGGTACAGGTTCTGGTCGATTTCTTCAGAAACGATCAGACCTTTTTCAACATTGAGTTCTTTCAGCTTTGCGACCATCTGTTTGGTCTTAGGAGTTTCGGCGTTGAAGGATTCAACAACAACCAGACGCTCCTGACGAACCAGCTCAGACAAGATTGCACGCAGAGCACCGCGGTACATTTTCTTGTTCAGCTTTTGAGCGTGATCCTGTGGTTTGGCAGCAAATGCCTTGCCGCCCCCGCGCCAGATTGGGCTACGGATAGTACCGGCGCGTGCACGACCAGTACCTTTTTGACGCCAAGGCTTGCGCCCACCGCCGCTTACTTCGCTGCGGGTTTTCTGAGCACGGGTACCCTGACGAGCGCCAGCCATGAAAGCAACAACCGCCTGGTGAACCAGAGCTTCGTTGAATTCAGTGCCGAAAGTCACGTCAGATACTTCTACCGTACCAGCACCTGTTACATTCAGTTCCATCATCAATCCCTCTCAGGCGCTCGCTTTAACAGCCGGCTTAACGATAACGTCAGCGCCGGTCGCACCTGGAACTGCACCTTTAATGAGCAGCAGGTTACGTTCAGCGTCAACACGAACGATTTCCAGAGACTGTACAGTCACTTGTTCAGCACCCATGTGACCAGCCATCTTCTTACCTTTGAAGACGCGACCAGGGGTCTGACACTGACCGATGGAACCAGGAGCACGGTGAGACAGAGAGTTACCGTGAGTAGCGTCCTGCATGTGGAAGTTCCAACGCTTAACGCCGCCCTGGAAGCCCTTACCTTTGGACTGACCAGTAACGTCTACTTTCTGACCCTGTTCAAACAGGTCTACACCGATCAGCTGACCCAGCTCAAAGCTGGCGCCTTCTTCGGTGCGAAATTCCCACAAGCCACGACCAGCTTCAACTTTTGCCTTGGCAAAGTGACCAGCTTCTGGCTTGATAATACGGCTGCTTTTCTTAGCACCGGTTGTCACCTGAATTGCGTTGTAACCGTCTACATCCAGAGTTTTAACCTGGGTAACACGGTTAGGATCAACTTCAACTACAGTGACTGGTACTGAAGCACCGTCTTCTGTGAAGATACGGGTCATGCCGCACTTCTTGCCGACTAATCCAATAGTCATTTCAACCTCTCTCGTGTACGGGGCTTTCACCCACTATGGCCGCCCATTGCAGAGCGTTACACAAAAGCTTGTGCACACTGAATGGCGCCCTAAGCCGCATTTAACCGAGACTAATTTGCACTTCAACGCCGGCCGCAAGGTCCAGCTTCATCAGTGCGTCAACGGTCTTTTCGGTGGGCTCGATAATATCGAGAAGACGCTTATGAGTACGGATTTCATATTGATCACGCGCATCTTTGTTTACGTGAGGAGAAATCAGTACGGTAAAACGTTCTTTTCGTGTTGGCAGAGGAATTGGACCACGCACCTGAGCACCAGTACGCTTCGCAGTATCAACGATTTCCTGCGTAGACTGGTCGATCAGACGATGGTCAAAAGCCTTCAGGCGAATGCGAATTTGCTGAGCTTGACTCATCTTGTTCTAACCATATCAATAAAGAACTAGGCCCGGCGATCATTGTCGCCCGGACAAAAAGGACGCAGCATTGTACTAAGCACATAACTATGAGTCAACACAAGGGCCAACCCATCATTAGAAGAATGACCTGATCATCTGCGTATTCAAATTCCAGAATTATGATAACGGCAGAAAAGAATAAACAAGATACGGACAAGTGCCTGAATTAGATGGAGTTTTACCTCCTTCTTTTTTTGTTATTTACGCCTGAACGTAAATAACCAACTCACCCCTTCATCAAAAAAGACAAACTGACAACCATCGAACCCTGAAATAAAAAAACCCCGAGCTTTGTCAAAAACAAGGCCCGGGGTTTTTATAGGGTGAGTTCAGATCACGAACTATTAGCGTTTGCTAATTAGTCCAGGATCTTAGCTACAACACCAGCACCTACAGTACGGCCACCTTCACGGATAGCGAAACGCAGGTTGTTTTCCATTGCAACTGGAGTGATCAGCTCAGCAATGAAGTTGATGTTGTCGCCTGGCATTACCATCTCAACGCCTTCTGGCAGTTCGATGTTACCGGTCACGTCAGTAGTACGGAAGTAGAACTGTGGACGGTAGCCCTTGAAGAATGGAGTGTGACGACCACCTTCATCTTTGGACAGGATGTACACTTCAGCTTCGAACTTAGCGTGTGGAGTTACAGAACCTGGCTTAACCAGACACTGACCACGTTCGATTTCTTCACGCTTGGTACCACGCAGCAGACAGCCAACGTTCTCACCTGCACGACCTTCGTCCAGCAGCTTACGGAACATTTCAACGCCAGTTACGGTAGTCTTGGAAGTTTCCTTGATACCGATAACTTCTACTTCTTCACCAACAGTGATGATACCACGCTCAACACGGCCAGTTACTACAGTACCACGACCAGCGATGGAGAATACGTCCTCGATTGGCAGCAGGAATGGCTGATCGATAGCACGCTCTGGCTCTGGGATGTAGGAATCCAGAGTTTCAACCAGCTTCTTAACAGCGGTAGTACCCAGTTCGTTTTCGTCTTCGCCGTTCAGGGCCATCAGAGCGGAACCAGCGATGATTGGAGTGTCGTCGCCCGGGAATTCGTAAGTGTCCAGCAGCTCACGGATTTCCATTTCAACCAGTTCCAGCATCTCAGCGTATTCTTCAGAATCAACGCCGCCACAGTCTTCAGCCAGCAGGTCAGCTTTGTTCAGGAACACAACGATGTTAGGTACACCAACCTGACGGGACAGCAGGATGTGCTCACGAGTCTGAGGCATAGGGCCGTCAGTCGCACCACATACCAGGATAGCGCCGTCCATCTGAGCAGCACCGGTGATCATGTTCTTAACGTAGTCAGCGTGTCCCGGGCAGTCTACGTGCGCGTAGTGACGTTCGTTAGAATCGTACTCTACGTGAGCAGTAGAGATGGTGATACCACGCTCACGCTCTTCAGGAGCGTTATCGATCTGGTCGAACGCCTTCATTTCGCCACCGAAAACTTCAGCACATACGCGAGTCAGTGCAGCAGTCAGGGTAGTTTTACCGTGGTCAACGTGACCGATGGTGCCGACGTTTACGTGCGGCTTCGTACGTTCAAATTTTTCCTTAGCCATTTCTCTTAACCTTTGATTCAATGGTTCGGGGTAACAATCAAAGCCCGCATCTTAACAAATCATAACGACTGTCAAAATGCGGAATCCAATCAACCCTGGTTCTTGATGACCGCTTCAGCAATGCTGTTTGGCGCCTCAGCATACTCAGAGAATTCCATTGAGTATGTTGCACGCCCCTGAGTTGCTGAACGCAGATCTGTGGCGTAGCCGAACATTTCACCCAGCGGCACCTGAGCATTGATAGTCTTGCCGGACGGCGTATCATCCATGCCCTGAACGATACCGCGACGACGGTTCAAGTCGCCCATAACGTCACCCATGTAGTCTTCCGGTGTCACCACCTCAACCTTCATCATAGGTTCCATCAGCACAGGCTGAGCCTGTGGCGCGTACTTCTTCAGCGCTTGTGAAGCAGCGATTTTAAACGCCATTTCGTTGGAGTCAACATCGTGGAAAGAACCGTCGTACAGACGCGCTTTCAGACCCAGCAGCGGGTAGCCGGCGATAACGCCGTTCTGCATCTGTTCTTCGATACCTTTCTGTACAGCCGGGATGTATTCACGAGGAATAGCACCACCCACGATTTCGTTAATGAATTCCAGACCTTCTTCGCCACCTTCGGCAGGAGAGAATTCAATAACAACGTGACCGTACTGACCACGACCACCAGACTGCTTGGCAAACTTGTGGTTCGCGTCCACGGAGGACTTGATCTTTTCACGGTAAGCTACCTGAGGCTTACCAATGTTAGCTTCCACCTTGAACTCGCGACGCATACGGTCAACGAGGATATCCAGGTGCAGCTCACCCATACCGGAGATAATGGTCTGACCAGTCTCTTCGTCGGTCTTAACCTGGAAGGAAGGGTCTTCCTGAGCCAGTTTACCCAGAGCAATACCCATTTTCTCCTGGTCAGCCTTGGACTTAGGCTCAACCGCAACAGAGATTACAGGATCAGGGAATTCCATGCGCTCCAGGGTAATAACACTATCCATGGCACACAGAGTATCACCAGTGGTTACGTCTTTCAGACCGATCAACGCAACGATATCACCCGCAACACACTCTTTCAGCTCTTCACGGGTATTGGCGTGCATCTGCACCATTCGACCAACACGCTCACGCTTGTGCTTAACAGGGTTGTATACGGTATCACCGGAACTCAGGGTGCCGGAGTAGTTACGTACGAACGTCAGAGTACCAACGAATGGGTCGGTAGCAATTTTGAAGGCCAACGCTGCAAAAGGCGCATTATCGTCAGCTTCACGGGTCTCAACGGTATCTTTACCGTCGTCCAGAATACCTTCGATCGCTTTAACTTCTTTTGGAGAAGGCATCAGCTCGATAACGGCATCCAGTACAGCTTGTACACCCTTGTTCTTGAACGCAGAACCACCGAAGACAGGGATGATTTCGTTAGCCAGTGTACGCGCACGGATACCAGCCTTGATCTCTTCCTCAGTCAAAGTACCTTCTTCCAGGTACTTTTCCATCAGCTCTTCAGTTGCTTCTGCAGCCGCTTCCATCATGTACTCACGCATTTCTTCGCAAGTATCCTGAAGGTCAGCAGGAATGTCCTGATATTCGAAAGACATACCCTGATCAGATTCATTCCAGATAATGGACTTCATCTTAACCAGGTCAACAACACCCTTGAACTCGTCTTCAGCACCGATGGTCATCTGCATTGGCACAGCGACAGCGCCCAGGCGGTCGCGCAGCTGCTCAACAACCATACCGAAGTCAGCACCGGTACGGTCCATCTTGTTGACGAATACCATGCGAGGTACTTCGTACTTGTCAGCCTGACGCCATACGGTTTCAGTCTGAGGCTGTACGCCGGAGGAACCACACAGTACAACAACCGCGCCGTCCAGTACACGCAGGGAACGCTCTACTTCGATAGTGAAGTCAACGTGTCCGGGTGTGTCGATAATGTTGATACGGTGCTCATCAAACTGGGCATCCATACCACGCCAGAAACAGGTGGTAGCCGCAGAAGTAATGGTAATACCACGCTCCTGCTCCTGCTCCATCCAGTCCATGGTGGCAGCACCATCATGAACTTCACCAATTTTGTGGCTCAGACCAGTGTAGAACAGTACGCGTTCTGTGGTCGTTGTCTTACCCGCGTCAACATGGGCACAGATACCAATGTTGCGATAGCGGTTGATCGGGGTTTTACGGGCCACGACTCAATCCTCTGATACTTAGAAACGGTAGTGAGAGAACGCCTTGTTCGCTTCAGCCATGCGGTGTACGTCTTCACGCTTCTTGACAGCAGCACCTTTATTCTCGGCTGCGTCCAGCAGTTCGCCAGCAAGGCGCAGTTCCATAGACTTCTCGCCACGCTTACGTGCCGCGTCTACCAGCCAGCGCATTGCCAGGGCAGTACGACGAGCTGGACGAACCTCTACAGGCACCTGGTAAGTAGCACCACCCACACGGCGGGATTTTACTTCTACCATTGGCGCGATGGATTCCAGAGCTTTCTCGAATTGCTCCAGTGGATCCTTGTTAGTGCGCTCCTGAACTTTGTCCAGAGCACCGTATACGATCTTTTCAGCAACAGATTTCTTACCGGAGATCATCACGTGGTTGATGAACTTGGTCAGGGTTTTGTTACCAAACTTAGGATCTGGCAGCACGTCGCGCTTAGCGACTACGCGTCTTCTTGGCATTGATAAGCCCTCATTTCGGTCTTCAGGCAGTCCGGAATAGTTCCGGCCTTACTCTTATCAACCTACTGTTAAACTCTGTGTGCCTTCTGCAAAAAAGCAGCGCACAAATCTCTCAATAAAAGAGCACTCAGCCCTTTTAGACGGCTAAACCGACAGTCTTAAGCAGAAACTTAAGACTTAGGCTTCTTAGTACCGTACTTGGAACGACCCTGCTTACGATCGTTAACACCCTGGGTGTCCAGGCTACCGCGAACAGTGTGGTAACGAACACCTGGCAAGTCTTTTACTCGACCGCCACGGATCAGAACAACGGAGTGTTCCTGCAGGTTGTGACCTTCACCACCGATGTAGGAAGTCACTTCGAAACCGTTAGTCAGACGCACACGACATACTTTACGCAGCGCAGAGTTAGGCTTCTTAGGAGTAGTAGTGTATACGCGAGTACAAACACCGCGACGCTGTGGGCAAGCTTGCAGCGCAGGAACGTCGGTCTTCTTGACCTTGCGCTTGCGTGGCTTACGCACCAGCTGGTTAATAGTTGCCATTCAGCAGACTCCAATTGTTTCTATTCGAGCTATTTTGAGGTCGAATTTTTGCTGCACCAGAGGATTGCACAGGTTTAATTCGGTCTTCAAACAGCAAAAGCCGGCATAAAACCGGCCAGAGCCACCCCTGATCGATCATAGACCAAGGGTAAAATAAAGCTGCGAAATTGTACGGAAAGGGGGAAATGGCGTCAAGTATCGGTATTCAAAGTTTACAGCTCGGAGACTAACCATTGAGGTTGCTTTTTGCGCTATTTTTTAACAATTTGATTTACAATAAAAAAATGCCGGGCAATGCCGGCATTTTTTTATTGGCGGGGTTTTATTTAATATTCATCGTCAGTCCAACTTCCATCATTATCTTCATTGTCAGACCCCTCTGAACCACTATTGCCATGAATACCACCAACCCTATTCTTTAGTGCTGTGACAAGAGCCGTATCATCACTCTTCTCAGGTATTGCAAGCTGCTTAGCTGTCAAAGGACCTTTTTCAAACCCCGGATTCTGTAGATAAAAATGCTTTATTTTCTCTTGCGCATTAGTCAGCTTCTGCTTGTAGCCTTTGACCACACGCGAATCATCATGCTCTACCTTTAAAAGATCTTTCAGATGTTCGACTTCAGCTTCAAGTCTGCTCAGCTGATTATCGAGCATTTTCTTTTCAGCCTGTCTTTTTTTATTTTTCTGATCTTCTCCTTCGGGCTGAGCTGACTGTTCAGGAGAGGTACCGGAATCATTTACTCTCTTTAACTTTATCCCTTTCCTGATCTCAGCGAATAAATCGCCTTCAGAGTTAACATTTTTTTGAGTGGCTCGAATCTCACCCGCTGTGTCACTGCCGGTTTTCCTAAGCTTCACTTTTGCAGGATCGAACCCTGCCAGTCCCCGGGGAGAAGTCGATGATGTTGTGACAATGGATTTCGGCTTAGGCTTTTGCCCAGATACCCCTGGTGGTTTATTGTCAACAGCTACCATGCCCACGGGAGGTGGTGGAGGCGGAGGCGGTGGAGCACCAACAGCAACCGGAGGAGGTGGCGGAACGTCTTTCTTCTCATCAACAGGCGCTTTAGGAACCGGGCAAGATGAAACAGACGGAATAATAGAAGCAAAACCCCGGGCAGCCCTGAGTTTATCACTCTCACTACCATGAGCAGCTTCACTCTGGGTCATAAAATCAGTCAGCTCTTTCATTCTTGCTTTTGCAGTGGCTCGGGCACCGGAGCTGTAACCCTCAATAACTGAAGGTATATCAGCACATTTAACGCCTGAGTCACTGAGAGTCTGAGCTGCTTCGAAGTACAATTTATCCAGCTGATCAATTGCAACGCTATCGTCAGCAGCACATTCAAACAGAGGCTCCAGAGCAGCAATAGCTGCAACAAACTGCTTACCAGTGAGCTGATCAGGCAACAAAGCTCTTTCACCCACCTGCATGCGCTGCAAGCGTCTCATTGATTCAGCCTGCTCTCTCGCTTTCTGAGCTACGTAGTCACAGGTTGGTTTAGCCTGTTTGCTCCCATCTTTTGCCCAGGCTACTGCCTTATTACTTAGATCATCAAGCATGTCGATTGCACTACCCCCAGCATCAACACAGGCGATGATGACCTTGTTTAGATGTTCATCAATGTTTTTATAGACACCTTTGGCAGTATCAGGGTCTGATGACTTGCACGAAGCCAGCTGTTTTAATCCGCCCTGAAGCTCATTCAGATCCATCAAATGCGGATTCTCGGTAGCCCAGTCAGCCAGACTCTCATTAAGATCAACCAGCTCTGACACCAGATAACGTTTGGTGTCTGGTAAAGGGGGAACTCTTTCCTTAAACCCTGCTGCTTTAGCCAGAGCGTTTATGTCGTTAATTGCATTAGTTACATTTGTCTGAACAGAATGAACCAGTGTATCAGCCCCCTCTACAGCCCTGATACCAAAACCAGCATCATCAAAAGAATACACAGCACCGTATTCATTCGTTCTGTGTAATGCAGCAACTTTCCCCATAAGGCTTTCCTGCATTGTCTTTGAAAGATCATCAAAGCCTGTGATCCTTGATTGTCCCTGGTAGTCAGGACTTTTAGAGTTAGCCTTTTGGCCGTTTTCTTGCTCAACCTCAAACCTCATAGCCAGCTGATTGAGAATATGCGGAATGGGGGTTTTGATTGTGCGCTTTTCCCTGTGGGCCGCTTCAATCTGAGCATTTAACAACTGCTCACAAACGGCATTAAGCCTGAGTATTACGTTATTATGAGCGGGCTCCAGGACGCTCAACATTAGCTGTTTGGCTTTGCCAACACCTTTCTCACCTGCCGGAAACTGAGAAATTAATTCTTTTGCATGCTCATTAAACCTGGCAAACGCATTTCGCTCAGCTCGCAGGTCAGCCGCGCCTTCTATTTCTTCATCCTTCGGCACAGACAGCTCAAGATCAGACAGTTGCTCTAATAATGAAGCATATTTGTTCATCTCAAGGTCAATGTTTAATTTCTCAACACTCTCAGCCAGTTTTTGACCTTTTTCTGTCGCTTTAAGATACATATCACGAATATGATATTTCGAATCACCTGGCTTAACATTGTCTTTAAGTTTGGAAGCGCTGCGATTCAGGTATTGAGCAATGTCATCTAATTGCCCAAACGCTTCACGACCTGCAGCCAGGGCTCTGAACACCTTTCTTTCGATGCTCTTCTGATGACCAGAGAGTTTTTTCGGAGTCGCCTCATCTTCGGTGATACTTATTTTTTCAGCATTATTATTCAAGTCTCGGCATGCGTCCCTTGCAATTTCAAGGGCATCACCGTTGTGTGCAGAGGCCCACTGCTGAACCTCCTGCTTCCACTGAGATAACTCGGAAACTGGACATTCTGCTTTTACAGTACGATCAGGAAGTTGGATTGTTACACCGACATCAAGGGCAAACTGGGAGTAGTCATTGACAAACTTCTTGATATAGGAGGTTATACTGTCTGCAGCCACGTCTTCACCAGCTACAACGTGCCTGCCATAGAATGTTCCCGCTTTCGGCTTAACGAAGTTGTACTCAGAACCTTTTTTCGCCTGAGTCACTACATGTCCCTCAAGCTCCGCTTTTTGTTTATCATTGAGTTCTTGCCAATTTTTACTGTAATTCTTTACAGCAATCTCTGTTAGCAGAAAATCTATCGGTGTACGCATATTCAGGAACTCCTTTCCCAAGTCAATAACCCTTATTAATCCAGTGCTGATAAAGAACCCTGTGAAATCAACGATTTCCACTTATCCTTGACCAATGGATCAAAACCCGTCAATCCAATAACTTATACCTATGACAGGCGTATCATTATTTAGTTCATATCAGCGGTTATCACGCTTTCTGCCTAATTAACCCCCAAAACGGCAACACTTGTGGTAAAGTCCCGCCGTTATCCACTTTTGACTTGCGAAAAGCCCATGAAACGCGAACTGGCTATTGAGTTTTCCCGTGTAACTGAAGCTGCAGCCCTGGCTGGCTACAAGTGGCTGGGACGAGGCGATAAAAACGCTGCGGACGGTGCCGCCGTAGAAGCTATGCGCGCCATGCTGAACAAGGTTGAGATGGACGGGGAGATCGTCATCGGTGAAGGCGAGATCGATGAAGCCCCTATGCTCTTCATCGGCGAAAAAGTCGGCAAAGGCCACGGCGAGAGCGTTGATATCGCCGTAGATCCTATTGAAGGCACCCGCATGACCGCCATGGGCCAGAACAACGCCGTAGCCGTGCTGGCAGCTGGTGAAAAAGGTTCTTTCCTGAAAGCCCCTGATATGTATATGGAGAAGCTGGTCACTGGACCGGGTGCCAAAGGTGCCATTGACCTGAACCTTGGACTAGCAGAAAACATCCGCAATGTTGCTGCCGCCCTGCACAAATCTATTGAAAGCCTGACCGTCATCACCCTGGCCAAGCCTCGCCATGACAGCGCTATTGCCATGATGCAGAAGATGGGCGTTAAGGTTTTCGCCATCCCTGACGGAGACGTTGCTGCCTCCATCCTGACCTGCATGCCGGACAGCGAAGTCGACATGATGTACTGCGTGGGTGGTGCTCCGGAAGGCGTTGTATCAGCGGCCGTTATCCGCGCCCTGGGTGGTGATATGCAGGGTCGTCTGGTTACCCGCGACGAAGCCAAAGGCGCGTCTGAAGAGAACGTGAAAGCAGGCGAACTGGAACGCAAGCGTTGTGCGGAAATGGGCATAGAAACCGGCATTCTTCTGAAGCTGGAAGATATGGCAAGCTCAGACAATGTTGTTTTCTCTGCCACCGGTATCACCAAAGGTGACCTGCTGGAAGGCATTTCCCGCAAAGGCAATATTGCCCAGACTGAAACCCTGGTGGTTCGTGGTCGTTCACGCACTATCCGTCGTATCCAGTCAACTCATTACCTGGATCGTAAAGACGATGACATCAAAAATGTAATCCTGTAACGGTTACAGGGTTTCTCTTCAGGAAGCAGGTCCCTCTGCTTCCTGTTTACCGCACACTTCATCCTACACTGTTAATGACAGTTCACAGGATGAACCCTATGCCAAAAGCCTCTCTGTTCTTCTGCATTCTTTTATATACATCAAGCCTTAGCAGCGCCTCCCGCCCAGGGGAAATCTGGTATCAGAAAGTCTGGTGTGAAGGCAGAGGTGGCAAGATTGAGCAGCGCATGCCGGATGGCCGCAGGGTCGACTGCCTGACAGAGCAATATGCTATTGAAATGGATTTCGCCAGCAAATGGCAGGAGGCGATTGGCCAGTCGCTGGACTACGCCATGTTGACAGGCAAAAAAGCGGGGATTGTGTTGATTCTGAACTCAGAATTCGACCAACAGCACTGGGAACGACTGCAAAAAGTCGTCCGTTATTATCAGCTTCCCATACAGCTCTGGAAACTGGGTCCCTGAAAAATGGCTAATACTTCAGGAGAGGAGCAAGGGCTACGAGAAGTATGACCATAATCACTGCGGGAGCCAGAACGCTGGTTAAAAACCTCCAGAGGGTGAACTGGGCATTAGGCAGCTCAAGTGACCGGATCATACGGGTACGCCCCATCTTCCAACCTGCAAAAATAGCAATAAGAATGCCGTTTAATGGCATCATCAGATTGGTGGTCAGGTAAACAAGCAGATTAAAGAATGTTTTCCCAAACCATCGATAATCTTCACCTGACCAGATGTTGAATGAGAACACACTGCCAAGTCCCACCAACCAGACCAGACAACCCGTTGCACCGGTTACTACAGGCCGGCTTATACCAAAGCGCTCATGCAGCCAGGCTACAGCAGGCTCCAGCATGGAAATAGCAGAACTCAACGCTGCAAGGGCAACCAGTATAAAAATCGCACCACCCAGCACATCACCAAAAGCAGCTCTTGAAATCGCAGTTGTCATGGAAACAAACAGCAGGCCCGGACCGGACCTGGCTTCCATACCAAATTCAAACACAATCGGAAAAATAAAAAGGCCTGCCAAAATAGCGGCAAGAGTGTCCAAAGCGGCAATACTCATGCAAGAGGTCAGCACGTTGTTTTCTTTTGAAATGTAAGAACCGTAAGTCATCATCATGCAAAGCCCAGGCCCCAGCGTAAAAAACGCCTGACCTGTCGCTGCAACCACTCCATCAGTCGTCAGTTTGCTGAAGTCGGGCTTGAACATAAATTCCACAGCCCGGCCAAACTGGCTGGTTTGAGTGATAGCGTACACAAGCATCAGCAGCATAAGGAGAAACAGTGCAGGCATTATTAGCCTGAGGCCATTTTCAAGCCCTTTATAAATACCGAGACCAACAATCACACAGGAAGCCAGGATAAACAATGAATGCCAGATAATCATCGTGACCGGACTGCTAATCATATTATCAAAATGGTCACAAACACTTGTAGCACTCATCCCTGCAAAGGTGCCAGCAAACGACTCAAATGTGTAATACATCGCCCAGCCGCCAATAACGCTGTAAAAAGACAGGATAATAAGGCTGATGACAACGCCTATAACGCCAATACTCACCCACGCACGCGAAACACCGGCATGACGAGCCAGATAACTCATTGCAGTTATAGGGTTACTGCGGGAGTAGCGCCCCAGGCTAACTTCAGCAATCAGTAGCGGTACACTCAGAAATAATACACACAGCAGGTAAACAATAATAAAAGCACTACCGCCATATTCACTAGCAATGTAGGGAAAACGCCATAGATTAGCCAGACCAATTGCAGCACCAGAGGCGGCCAGAATAAAGGTTGCCTTGCTTTTCCAAACCTGACCTTCCCAGTTAGGTACCGACATAACGTTGCCTGACAAGCATTAAGAAGGGATTAACGACAGCAGCCCATAGACGACTGAGTATTTAAGAGGGAATTTTTATATTGAGAGAAGTGTAGAGTATAGGACTGCGCACAAAAAAGGCCACTCAACATGAGCAGCCTTTTGCATGCGTTCAACGGTGCGCCCAAAGGCGCACGCAGTTGATTACACTTTTTATCACACTTCGCCGAAGTTAAGCGCTTCAGACAGTGCAGCTTCCACTTCAGAAGCAGACACTTTAACTGGTGCTTCAAATTCTGGCTCTTCGCGACCTTTCTTACGCTCAGCGTGGTAAGCAAGACCGGTACCAGCCGGAATCAGACGACCAACAACAACGTTTTCCTTCAGACCGCGCAGGTAATCACGCTTACCGGTTACCGCAGCTTCAGTCAGAACTCGTGTGGTCTCCTGGAAGGAAGCCGCAGAGATGAAGGACTCTGTTGCCAGAGACGCTTTGGTAATACCCAGCAGTACACGCTCGAACTTGGCAGGGAACTTGTCTTCAGCAATCAGACGATCGTTCTCTTCCAGTACAGTCGTATACTCAGTCTGGTCACCACGGATCAGCGTGGAGTCACCCGTGTCAGCAATCTCAACCTTGCGCAGCATCTGGCGCAGAATGGTCTCGATGTGCTTATCGTTAATCTTTACACCCTGCAGACGGTATACGTCCTGGATTTCGTTAACGATGTAGCGAGCCAGCTCACCCACACCCAGCAGGCGCAAAACGTCGTGCGGGTTGGTAGGACCGTCGGAGATTACCTCACCTTTGGTGACCTGCTCACCCTCGAACACGTTCAGGTTACGCCATTTAGGAATCAGTTCCTCGTACGGATCGCTACCGTCGTTAGGAGTGATCACCAGACGCTTCTTACCCTTGGTCTCCTTACCGAAACCGATGGTACCGGTAATTTCAGCCAGGATAGAGTGTTCTTTCGGCTTACGTGCTTCAAACAGGTCGGCCACTCGTGGCAGACCACCGGTGATGTCCTTGTTACCGCCGGACTGCTGTGGAATACGGGCAACGATATCACCCACTTCTACAGTCGCGCCGTCAGCCAGGTTCACCAGAGCGTTTGCTGGCAGGAAGTACTGCGCAGGTACGTCAGTGTTAGGCAGCTTCAGCTCTTTACCGTTGGCATCCAGCAGCTGGATTGCAGGACGGATATCCTTACCAGCAGAAGGACGATCCTTCGGATCCATCACTTCGATGTTGGACAGACCGGTCAGCTCATCAGTCTGGGTCTTAACGGTAATGCCTTCTTCAAAGCCCAGGAACTTAACGGTACCGGACAGTTCAGTCACGATTGGGTGCGTGTGTGGGTCCCACTTCGCTACCACCTGACCGGAAGATACTTCAGCGTCTTCCTTAACGGATACAACAGCACCATAAGGCAGCTTGTAACGCTCACGCTCACGACCAAACTCGTCGGCAATCGCCAGCTGACCGGAACGGCTGACAGAAACCAGAGTTCCGTCTTTACGCTCAACAGACTTCATGTTCAGCAGACGGGCAACACCCTTGTTCTTAACAGTAATGTTGTCCTGAGCAGCGTTACGAGACGCAGCACCACCGATGTGGAAGGTACGCATAGTCAGCTGTGTACCAGGCTCACCGATAGACTGAGCAGCGATAACACCAACAGCCTCACCCTTGTTAACCAGGTGTCCGCGACCCAGGTCACGGCCATAGCACTTGGCACAGATACCGTGACGGGTGTCACAGCTGATTGGAGAACGTACTTTCATTTCATCGACGTTCATACCTTCCAGACGCTTAACCCATGCTTCGTCGATCAGGGTACCGGCTGGAATAGCGATCTCGTCTTCGGTGCCTGGCTTGAATACGTCCAGAGCCACCACACGACCCAGGATACGCTCACCCAGAGGTTCAACAACGTCACCGCCTTCGATGTGCGGAGTCATCATCAGACCGTTGGTGGTACCACAATCGTCTTCAGTCACGACCAGATCCTGCGCCACGTCGACCAGACGACGGGTCAGGTAACCGGAGTTCGCAGTCTTCAGAGCGGTATCCGCCAGACCCTTACGAGCACCGTGGGTAGAGATGAAGTACTGCAGTACGTTCAGACCTTCACGGAAGTTCGCGGTAATAGGCGTTTCGATGATGGAGCCGTCTGGCTTGGCCATCAGACCACGCATCCCAGCCAGCTGACGAATCTGTGCGGCACTACCACGAGCACCGGAGTCCGCCATCATATAAACGCTGTTGAAGGATTCCTGCTCTTCCTCTTCGCCCTGTTTGTTCAGAACGGTGTCGGACTTCAGGTTGTCCATCATGGACTTGGCCAGCATTTCGTTGGCACGGGACCAGATGTCGATTACCTTGTTGTACTTCTCGCCCGCTGTTACCAGACCGGAAGCAAACTGGTTTTCGATCTCGCGAACTTCTTCGTTGGCGTCACGGATGATGTCCTTCTTGTTATCAGGGATAACGAAGTCGTTCACACCGATGGACGCACCAGACAGGGTCGCGTAGTTGAAGCCGAGGTACAGCATCTGGTCAGCAAAGATAACGGTTTCTTTCAGACCAACACGACGGTAGCTCGCATTCAGCAGGCCGGAAATCGCCTTCTTCTTCATGGTCTGGTTAACCAGTGAGAACGGCAGACCCTCAGGAACGATTTCCCAGAGAATCATACGACCCACAGTGGTGTCAGCCAGGAAGGTGCGTGCGTGTTCTACACCATCGTCGTCTTTGTATTTTTCGCTGACACGTACTTTAACGCGAGCGTGCAGCTCAACAGCGCCGGTACGGTAAGCGCGCATCACTTCGCGGATGTCCACGAATGCCATGCCTTCACCCTTGGCGTTGATACGCTCTCGGGTGATGTAGTACAGACCCAGTACAACGTCCTGGGAAGGTACGATAATAGGTTCGCCGTTCGCAGGTGCCAGGATGTTGTTGGTAGACATCATCAGAGCACGGGCTTCCAGCTGGGCTTCCAGAGTTAGTGGTACGTGTACCGCCATCTGGTCACCGTCGAAGTCAGCGTTGTACGCCGCACACACCAGTGGGTGCAGTTGAATCGCTTTACCTTCGATCAGAACCGGTTCGAACGCCTGGATACCGAGACGGTGCAGAGTTGGCGCACGGTTCAGCATAACTGGGTGTTCACGGATCACGTCAGCCAGAACGTCCCACACCTCAGGTGTTTCACGCTCAACCATCTTCTTGGCAGCCTTGATAGTGGTCGCCAGACCTTTGGCTTCCAGCTTACCGAAGATGAACGGCTTGAACAGTTCCAGAGCCATCTTCTTAGGAAGACCACACTGGTGCAGACGCAGGGTAGGACCTACGGTGATTACAGAACGACCGGAGTAGTCTACACGTTTACCCAGCAGGTTCTGACGGAAACGACCCTGCTTACCCTTGATCATGTCAGCCAGGGATTTCAGAGGACGCTTGTTAGAACCGGTGATCGCACGACCACGACGACCGTTATCCAGCAGCGCGTCTACAGATTCCTGCAGCATACGCTTTTCGTTGCGGACAATGATGTCAGGCGCGTTCAGGTCGAGCAGACGCTTCAGACGATTGTTACGGTTGATTACGCGACGGTACAGATCGTTCAGGTCAGACGTCGCGAAACGACCGCCATCCAGAGGTACCAGAGGACGCAGATCTGGCGGCAGAACCGGCAGAACGGTCAGAATCATCCACTCCGGGTTGTTACCGGATTTGTGGAACGCTTCAACCAGCTTCAGACGCTTGGACAGTTTCTTCAGTTTGGTTTCAGAGTTAGTCTGCGGAATCTCTTCACGCAACATTTCCACTTCTTCACCCAGGTCGATATCGTTCAGCAGGGCTTTGATCGCTTCCGCACCCATGCGTGCGTCAAAGTCGTCGCCGAACTCTTCCAGAGCTTCATAGTATTGTTCGTCAGACAGCAGCTGGTTCTTTTCCAGCGTTGTCATACCCGGATCAACAACCACGTAAGACTCAAAATAGAGTACACGTTCGATGTCGCGCAGGGTCATGTCCAGCAGCAAACCGATACGGGATGGCAGGGACTTCAGGAACCAGATGTGGGCAACCGGGCTGGCCAGTTCGATGTGACCCATGCGGTCACGACGTACTTTTGCCAGTGCAACTTCTACGCCACACTTCTCACAGATAACACCGCGGTGCTTCAGGCGCTTGTACTTACCGCACAGGCACTCATAATCTTTTACCGGGCCAAAAATTTTGGCACAGAACAGACCGTCACGCTCAGGCTTGAACGTACGGTAATTAATGGTTTCCGGCTTTTTTACTTCGCCGTAAGACCAGGAACGTACCATCTCTGGGGAAGCCAGACCGATACGAATAGAGTCAAACTCGTCAGTTTGGCCCTGGGTCTTGAGTAGATTCAGCAAGTCTTTCAAGATCGCATCTCCTCGCGATGCAAGGCAGCCTTTTACAGCTGCCTTACCTCACGTTTTGTTATTCGGTGTCCAGCTCGATGTCGATACCCAGAGAGCGAATCTCTTTCAACAGTACGTTGAAGGATTCAGGCATTCCGGGCTCCATACGGTGGTCCCCATCGACGATGTTCTTATACATCTTGGTACGACCAGCCACGTCATCGGACTTAACTGTCAGCATTTCCTGCAGGGTGTAGGCGGCACCGTATGCTTCGAGCGCCCATACCTCCATCTCACCGAATCGCTGACCACCGAATTGGGCCTTACCACCCAGCGGCTGCTGGGTAACCAGAGAGTAAGAACCGGTGGAACGTGCGTGCATCTTGTCATCAACCAGGTGGTTGAGCTTCAGCATGTACATGTAACCAACGGTTACCGGACGGTCAAAGGAATCACCTGTACGACCGTCAAACAGAGTCACCTGACCGGTGTCGCTCATGTCAGCCAGACGCAGCAGTTCCTTAACTTCGGATTCCTTGGCACCGTCGAATACGGAAGTCGCCATTGGAACACCGCCACGCAGGTTCTTCGCCAGATCCATGATTTCTTCATCAGAGAAGGAATCCAGATCTTCCTGACGACGGCTGCCGCCTACGCCATTGTATACCTGATCCAGGAAGTCACGAATTTCAGCCACTTTCTTCTGGGACTCGATCATACGATTGATCTTGTGACCCAGACCGCGCGCAGCTGCACCCAGGTGAGTTTCCAGTACCTGTCCAACGTTCATACGGGAAGGTACACCAAGTGGATTCAATACGATATCAACCGGGTTACCTTCCGCATCGTGTGGCATGTCTTCCACAGGCATGATGATAGAGATAACACCCTTGTTACCGTGACGACCCGCCATCTTGTCACCAGGCTGGATACGACGCTTGATAGCCAGGTAAACCTTAACGATCTTCAGCACGCCTGGTGCCATATCGTCGCCGGTTTGCAGCTTTTTCTTCTTGTCTTCGAAACGCTCGTCGAGCTGAGCACGACGTTCTTTCAGCTGTTCTCTGGCCAGGTCCAGCTGTTCGTTCAGAGCTTCGTCAGACATGGACAGCTTGAACCACTGTTCGTGTTCCAGTCCGTCCAGATATTCGTCAGAGATAGTGTCGCCCTTCGCCAGAGCCGGACCACGATCTACAGACTGACCACGCAGAGCTTCACGCAGACGGTCAAAGGTATCTTCCTCAACCACCCGGAACTCTTCGTTCAGGTCTTTACGGTATTCGTCCAGTGCCGCCTTTTCGATGGCCTGGGCGCGGCTGTCTTTTTCAACGCCGTCGCGGGTGAATACCTGTACGTCAATCACGGTACCTTTAACAGAAGTTGGTACACGCAAAGACGTATCTTTAACGTCAGAGGCTTTCTCACCGAAGATCGCACGCAGCAGTTTTTCTTCCGGAGTCAGCTGGGTTTCACCCTTAGGCGTTACCTTACCGACCAGAATGTCGCCTGCGCCTACTTCAGCACCTACGTACACGATACCGGCTTCGTCCAGCTTGTTCAGAGCGGACTCACCCACGTTTGGAATATCAGAAGTGATTTCTTCTGGTCCCAGTTTGGTATCACGCGCCACACAGGTCAGTTCCTGAATGTGGATAGTCGTGAAACGGTCTTCCTGAACCACACGCTCAGAGATGAGAATGGAGTCCTCGAAGTTGTAACCGTTCCAAGGCATGAAGGCCACGCGCATGTTCTGACCCAGAGCCAGTTCACCCATGTCGACGGAAGGACCGTCAGCCAGGATGTCGCCTGCAGCGATACGCTCGCCGTTCTTCACCAGCGCACGCTGGTTGATGCAGGTGTTCTGGTTAGAACGTGTGTACTTAGTCAGGTTGTAGATATCTACACCCGCTTCACCCGGCTGAACTTCATCATCGTTTACACGAATAACGATTCTAGCCGCGTCAACAGTATCGACATAACCACCACGGCGGGCCACCACACAAACACCGGAGTCGGACGCTACGTTGCGTTCCATACCAGTACCAACCAGCGGCTTGTCAGCACGCAGAGTTGGAACCGCCTGACGTTGCATGTTCGATCCCATCAGGGCCCGGTTAGCATCGTCGTGCTCAAGGAATGGAATCAGGGATGCCGCTACAGACACAACCTGCTTAGTGGAAACGTCCATGTACTGAACTTTTTCCGGACCCATCAGGTGTGTTTCACCACGGTGACGTACGTTGACCAGTTCTTCGGTCAGACGGTTTTCGTCGTCCAGACCAGCAGAAGCCTGTGCGATGACGAATTCGCCTTCTTCAATCGCAGACAGGTAATCCACCTGATCGGTCACCTGACCTTCAACCACTTTACGGTACGGGGATTCCAGGAAGCCGTAATCGTTGGCACGAGCGTAAGTTGCCAGAGAGTTGATCAGACCGATGTTTGGACCTTCAGGGGTCTCGATCGGACAAACCCGACCATAGTGGGTCGCGTGTACGTCCCGAACCTCGAAACCAGCACGTTCACGGGTCAGACCACCCGGACCCAACGCAGATACACGACGCTTGTGAGTTACCTCAGACAGCGGGTTGTTCTGGTCCATAAACTGAGACAGCTGGGAGGAACCAAAGAATTCTTTGATGGCAGCAGCCACAGGCTTGGCATTGATCAGATCCTGAGGCATCAGGCCTTCAGATTCTGCCAGGCTCAGACGCTCCTTAACGGCGCGTTCAACACGTACCAGACCAACACGGAACTGGTTTTCAGCCATTTCACCAACGGAACGGACACGACGGTTACCGAGGTGGTCGATATCGTCACAGACGCCTTTACCGTTACGAATGTCTACCAGAGTTTTCAGGGTATCAACGATATCCTGATTATCCAGTACACCCGGACCCGTATCAGATTCACGACCCAGTCGACGGTTGAACTTCATACGACCAACGCCAGACAGATCATAACGTTCAGCAGAGAAGAACAGGTTACCGAACAGGGCTTCAGCAGCTTCTTGTGTAGGCGGCTCGCCCGGGCGCATCATACGGTAGATTTCTACCAGTGCTTCCAGACGGTTAGTCGTGGTGTCAGCACGCAGGGTGTCAGAGATATAGGAACCGCAGTCCAACTCATTGGTGTACAGGGTTTCAATATTCTTAACGCCAGCAGCCAGCAGTTTTTCGTAAACTTCCGTAGTGATTTCGGTGTTGCAGTCAACAACGATCTCACCGGTAGCCTGGTGCACAACGGTCTTAGCCAGGACTTTTCCGTAAACGTATTCTACCGGAGCTTCGATGCGCTGGATGTTTGCTTTCTGCAGCTGACGGATGTGACGAGCAGTCACACGACGACCCATCTCAACGATTACATTACCTTCGTTGTCTTTGATGTCAAAGCTTGCGGCTTCACCACGCAGACGATCGGCAACCAGATCGGTACTTACATTCTCTGAACCAATCTGGAAAGGTACTGTATCGAAGAAGTAATCCAGAATTTCTTCGTTGCCCATGCCCAGGGCACGCAGCAGAATAGTGGCAGGCAGCTTACGACGACGGTCAATTCGTACGAACAGCTGGTCCTTTGGATCGAATTCGAAATCCAACCAGGAGCCACGGTAAGGAATAACACGAGCAGAGTACAGCAGCTTACCGGAAGAGTGAGTCTTACCACGGTCGTGGTCGAAGAACACACCCGGAGAACGGTGCAGCTGGGATACGATTACACGTTCAGTACCATTGATAACAAAGGTACCATTTTCAGTCATGAGCGGAATTTCGCCCATGTAGACTTCCTGTTCCTTGATGTCCTTGATCGCCTTGTTGGCGGAGTCTTTGTCATAGATAATCAGGCGCACTTTCACACGCAGAGGTACTGCGTAAGTGACACCACGAAGTTGACATTCCTTGACATCAAAAGCCGGAGTACCGAGCCTGTAGCTCACATATTCCAGCGCCGCATTGCCAGAGTAACTAACAATTGGAAATACGGACTTGAAGGCAGCGTGCAGACCAATGTCTTCACGCGCGGCCGGCTCTTTTCCGGTTTGCAGCAGCTTGTGATAAGAATCAAGCTGAATCGCCAGAAGATACGGCACATTCATGACATGCGGCAGTTTGCCGAAGTCTTTGCGGATGCGTTTTTTCTCTGTATACGAGTATGCCATCAGCGTTCCCCAGCTTGGTCACCTGGTCCTGGCTTCAGACCGTCTGGTCTGGCCATCTAGGTTTTGATGAGGGCGGGTGGCCCCCTTTTGACACCCAATGAATACGGTGATTAACAACCGTTAAACCGTTGCATGAGCTTTAGCGTCTGGCTAACTGAACCTTCCGCCACTCGTGCAACCAATGCCAGTCGCCATGACTGACATCCCCCTGAAGTGATCCAAACCGTACACCTGTCCGCCCAGAACGACTCCGGAACCTACCAGTGTACATGGCTTCTATATCATTTTCAGGGTTTATACCTACATTTCAGTCACTTTATTTTGCGATGAGATGTAGCTATTGCCATAAAAAAAAATTTCCCCACCTGCGCCTGCGCAATATTTATACAAAACCTGCACAAAAACGGTGACGAAATATTTTCATTTATGACTGCCTGAGCTCATCATTGCTTTAAGTAGCAAAACGATACAGCTCATACAACGGGAAAAAGGCCGGTGCCATTCAGGCACCAGCCCACCTGAGACTATTATGCAATAGACCCCGGATTATGCAACTTTACGTAGAATTACTTAACTTCTACGGAAGCGCCAGCTTCTTCCAGTTGCTTCTTCAGCTCTTCAGCTTCGTCCTTGCTCACGCCTTCTTTCAGAGGAGCTGGAGCGCCGTCAACGATGCCCTTAGCTTCTTTCAGACCCAGGCCGGTAGCAGCACGTACAACCTTGATTACGTTGACTTTCTTGTCGCCAGCGCCAGTCAGGATTACGTCGAACTCAGTCTTTTCTTCAGCAGCAGCGCCAGCTTCAGCGGCAACTGGAGCAGCAGCAACAGCAGCAGCAGCGGAAACGCCGAACTTCTCTTCCATTGCTTCAACCAGCTCAACAACGTCCATTACGGACATTTCAGCGATTGCATTCAGGATATCTTCTTTAGACAGTGCCATGTCTATATCTCCAAAAAATTGGGTTGGGGTATAAACCCCGAAATTCATTTAAAAAAGACAGAAAGCAGAACGCTATTAAGCGGCTTTCTTCTTCTCGTCGGCAACAGCTGCCACTACACGTGTAATGCTTGCCGGGAACTCGTTCAGAGTCCGTGCCAGCTTGGTCACAGGTGCAATCATTACGCTCATCAGCATTGCGCGAGCCTGGTCCAGAGTAGGCATCTTAGCCAGAACATCAATCTGCTCTGCGCCCAGAACCTGTCCAGAGATGGACAGTGCCTTAACTTCCAGTTCCTTGTTCTCTTTAGCGAAGTCTTTCATCAGACGCGCAGCCGCGCCTGGATCTTCCTGAGAGAAGGCCAGAACTGTTGGACCTACCAGGACGTCCTGCAGACACTCAAAATCAGTGCCTTCAACTGCACGGCGAGCCAGAGTGTTACGTACAACCTTCAGGTATACGCCACCGTCACGGGCTTGCTTGCGCAGTTCGGTCATTTGACCAACAGTCAGACCACGGTAATCCGCAATAACAGCCGACAGAGCGCTTTGTGCAGCCTCGCTGACTTCGGCGACAATCGCCTTCTTGTCTTCGAGTCCTAACGCCATGGGCTTTACTCCAAATATCCGAAGTTAACCCTGCTGCATAAAAGCTATATAAAAAAGCTATGCATCAGGGACTTACAATACGGTGATGGGTCACTGAATCAGGAAAATCGTTCCAGATCCGTGTTCACCGTCTACGCAGGAAATTAAGCGCCAACCTTTTTGTCCATCCCTTAGACGAACCCCACCCAATTGAGGGCAGGAACAGGTCTTTACACCTACGATCTTTGACGACCTCCGAAACCGGAGACCCCAAAGTCTTTTAAGTCACAGACAGTCAGTTCCTCTGACCACCTGCAACTCAGGCCAGTTGTCTGAGAGACAAAAGCCCTTAATCAGATCTCGAGAGATGCAATGTCGATGGTCAGGCCCGGTCCCATAGTAGAGGACAGGGTAACCTTCTTCATGTAAACGCCCTTGCTGGTAGCAGGCTTCAGCTTCTTCAGCTCAGCCATCAGCGCTTCAGCGTTCTGCTTCAGGGAAGCAGCATCGAAATCGATCTTGCCGATACCAGCGTGAACGATACCGTTCTTGTCAGTACGGAAACGAACCTGACCCGCTTTAGCGTTCTTAACCGCGTCAGCAACGTTAGGAGTTACAGTACCCACCTTAGGGTTAGGCATCAGGCCACGTGGACCCAGGATCTGACCCAGCTGACCCACAACACGCATTGCGTCCGGAGAAGCAATAACAACGTCGAAGTTCAGTTCGCCAGCTTTAACCTGAGCAGCCAGATCGTCCATACCAATGATGTCAGCACCAGCAGCTTTAGCAGCTTCAGCGTTAGCACCCTGTGTGAACACAGCAACGCGAACGTCTTTACCAGTACCGTTTGGCAGAACAGAAGAGCCACGTACAACCTGGTCGGATTTACGAGGATCCACACCCAGGTTCACAGCAACTTCTACAGATTCTTTGAATTTAACGCTGGAAACTTCTTTCAGAAGGTTTGCAGCTTCTTCGAAGGAGTAAGCCTTGGTAGCTTCAACCTTCTCAGCAATCATTTTTGCGCGCTTGGACATCTTCGCCATTATTCTACACCTTCCACATTCAGACCCATGGAACGAGCGGAACCAGCGATAGTGCGGATAGCCGCATCTTCGTCAGCAGCGGTCAGATCAGGTTCTTTGATCTTGGCAACTTCCAGCAGCTGTTCGCGAGTAACAGTACCCACTTTTTCAGTGTTAGGACGGCCGGAACCTTTCTTCAGCTTCAGTACTTTTTTCAGCAGTACAGAGGCAGGCGGAGTTTTGGTTTCGAATGTGAAGCTGCGGTCACCGTATACTGTGATCACAACTGGCACAGGCATACCAGCGTCGAGTTCCTGAGTCTTAGCGTTAAACGCCTTACAGAACTCCATGATGTTCACGCCGTGCTGACCCAGTGCTGGACCTACGGGTGGGGAAGGATTAGCTTTACCTGCAGGCACCTGCAGTTTGATGTAAGCTTCGACTTTCTTAGCCATTGCAACCTCTACATTGGGTCAACGCTTCCCTGACTCACCATTCAGTCAGTCAATTCAGCTACCCATTAACAGGACATTATCCGGAACCTTCGCCCAAAATCATGCCCTTAGATAAAAACCCTGCAGCGTTTGGTAATTTACCAACCAGTGCAGGGTTTCAGTATAAAAAGTCTTTATCTCAGACTTTCTCGACCTGGGAGAATTCCAGTTCTACCGGTGTGGAGCGACCGAAAATCATTACTGCCACATGCAGGCGACTCTTTTCGTAATTCACTTCCTCAACCACGCCATTGAAGTCCGCAAAAGGACCGTCAATAACACGAACCATCTCACCAGGTTCGAACAGCGTCTTCGGACGAGGCTTCTCGGCCCCTTCATGAACACGCTGGAGAATAGCGTCCGCCTCTTTCTCGGTGATCGGCGCTGGCTTGTCGGCTGTGCCGCCAATAAAGCCCATCACTCGCGGCGTATCCTTAATAAGATGCCAGCTATCGTCGTTCATTTCCATCTGAACTAACACGTAGCCAGGAAAGAACTTACGCTCACTCTTGCGCTTCTGACCGTTCCGAATCTCGACTACTTCCTCGGTTGGCACCAGAATCTCACCAAAGAGATCCTCCATACCGAATCGCTGCACTCGCTCTTTCAGCGAACGCATTACCTGCTTTTCGTAGCCGGAGTAGGCATGCACTACATACCAACGCTTCGCCATAGTTCTTTCCCTATCCAATCAAGCTGCTGATAGCCCAGCCTAGCAGAGAATCGAGCGCCCATAAAATGAGACCCATAACAATAACCACGGCGACAACAATCAGCGTGGTTTGCACAGTCTCCTGGCGTGTAGGCCAGACAACCTTGCGAATCTCAACCTTGGCATCTTTAACGAGGTTCCAGAAGGCACCGCCTTTCACTGTCTGCAGACCAATATAGCCGGCAACAGCACCCAGAGCCAGCAAGGCTACAACGCGGTAAAGAACAGACTCAGCAGAGAAATAATAATTCCCGTAAGCGCCGACAGCGATCAGGGCAAATACCAGACCCCACTTAAGGCCATCAAGACGACCTTCAGCCGTCACTTCTGGTTTTCCACTCATTAGTTTGATTTTCTCTCTAGAAAAGCCCCACTCAAAAACAGTAAACATGACAAAAGAGTGAAGGCTTGAATCAAGAAATGGCAGGCCAGGAGGGACTCGAACCCCCAACAGCCGGTTTTGGAAACCGGTGCTCTACCAATTGAACTACTGGCCTGTATCTACGAGCGCCTTACTTTGCTTCTCTAGATACAAGGACCGACCAATTATAATTGACCATACCTTATCTGAAAAGCGTTATTATTTTTGATCTGTGAGGCATAAAAATAAGGGGCAGATAAAACACTCTATCTACCCCTATGCTTCTGGAGCTCTTAACCGGATTTGAACCGGTGACCTCATCCTTACCAAGGATGCGCTCTACCAACTGAGCTATAAGAGCAACTTCCTACCAATAAAAGGGTAAGATTAATTTTGGAGCGGGTAGCGGGGATCGAACCCGCATCATCAGCTTGGAAGGCTGAGGTTCTACCATTGAACTATACCCGCAACATAAACCGCATAGCGAGACTCACATCTTGTGATACTCACACAGCCTTCAATCTTCCATAATTTCAAGATCAAAGACAAGAACTTGGTGGTGGGGGCTGGATTCGAACCAGCGAAGCTTTCGCGTCAGATTTACAGTCTGATCCCTTTGGCCGCTCGGGAACCCCACCGAACGCTGCGCTATTGTATCTGGCGACATTTCAAAGTCAAGCTGTTGTTTTCAATGTTTAACTCAGCGAGTTATTTAGAAAACTCAATCAACTGACCCAGTCGATCGAACTGCTTGCTTGGCTGTCCCCGAAGCGCAGGCGTATATTAGTGAATTGATGGTTCGGATGCAATCCCTTTGCAGCTTTTTTCTAATACTTTCAGACCGTTGTATTCATCCGCAAAATTTTCCCACATAGCGTCTGTTACTTTATCAGCCTGTTTGTCTGCCAGCTCCAGCCAATAGGTTTGAGGCTGTCTTGCCAGGCGCTTGATCCGGGTTTCATAGCCTGCCTGCAATAAACGACTGCTGACTTTATTAGCCGAAGCTTCTTTACTGAAAAGCCCCAGAGATATTCCGTTTGCCAACTCTCCCTGTGTAATAACAAAGCTATCAATACCCTGACCCTGAAGTTCCCGCAGAAGCCGGATAGCAGCCTCCCTGCCAGCAAGCGGTGGAATGTGTACCCAGTGGTCATAGCTGTTTGCTTCATTATCGGATCGCTCTTTGCTGGTCACTCCCAGTGAAAAGAGGCGCTGCTGCATTTCGTCAGCCTTAGCCGATGAACCGAAGGGACCCACAACAAGACATTGATCATTCTGGACAGCCTCTGGCTCAGAATGCCCGTTTCGCTCTACAGGTTCAGGCAGAAGATCAGATTTAGGAAGATTCTTGCCACTTTCCGACCAGAGAACCAGGCGTTTTCCCTGCGGTTTCTCAGGCTCTGACACCACGGGCTTTACATAACGGCTCTGTGACTGCTGGTAGGTTCCCCAGGCAAAATAGCCTGTATTCATTATTAGCAGTAACAATATTATCCAGCGCATCCTTTTCTATCTTCCCTGACTGCTATTTCCAGACCATCCATTATCAGGTCAGGCATTAAACTCACCCTTCCTTCTTTATAGACATCGATTAACTCTTCAAGCTGACCGCCATCTCCTCCGGAGAGAATGACACGGGAGCCCGGATACTGAGCGACCACCCGATCAACCAGCGCCAGTGACATAGCCAGCGCACCATGATGAATACAATCGGCAGTATTTCTGCCCAGGGCAAGATCACTGTTATCGGTTGATTCAACATACCTGATCTTTGCCGTATTAGACGCCAGTGTTTTTTTCATAAGGCTGATACCCGGAACAATATACCCGCCCAGATGAAGCCCGGTTTTGTCCAGCACATCAATAGTGATGGCTGTACCGCAATCGACAACGATTTTAATGTCCTGAGTGTTGGTCGCGTGAGCTGCCAGCATGGCCAGCCAGCGATCCACCCCCAGTTTTTCCGGTTCGTCGTAAGACAACGTTACACCAGCCGATACTTTTTTTGCCGCTGCTTTATATAAAGGTACAGTCTGTGTCGCAAGAACATGCTTTTTAATCTGCTCAAAGCGTTCATCAGCAGACACAATAGAGATGCTTACCTGATCCAGCTTGCCAACCGTATCGAGAAAACAGGGAAGCACTGTATCCCAGTCCTCTGTGTTACAGAAAAAGCCAGAACCGGCTGGTTGGCTATTTTCCCGCAGCAACCATTTTAAGCGGGTATTACCCGCATCGAACTGAAGGGTTCTCATGATTTCCTCAACGACACTTCACCACCGTTAAACACTTTGATACCTGTTTCCGTTTCTATCAGTAAACCACCCTGTTCATTAACCCCGGCATTCAGACCCCTTTCCTTTCGGCCTGCCGTTTCGATAGTCACTTCCTGCCCTCTGAAAGCGTTATGTTCACTCCACTGATCTTTGTACAAAGCAAAGCCGCCATGGGAAAACCCTTCCAGCATGTGGCTGAGCGTATTGATAAGCTGCGCTACCACAGCATTACGGCTGACGGTTTTACCGCAAACCTGATAAAGGTCGACAGCAGGCTGTCCGATCCCTTTTCTCTGCTCTTCACTGAGTTTTATATTAATGCCAATACCAATAATGACATCGCACTCACCCGTAGGGTCGCCATGCACCTCGAGCAGAATACCGCTGAGCTTTTTCCCTTGCCAGAGCACATCGTTTGGCCACTTCAGCTCAAGGTTTCTTGCTCCATTAGCCTCCAGAGCTTTTAACACAGCCAGCCCGACGGCAAGACTCAGACCTTCCAGTGAAGCAGTTCCTTCACTGATTCTCCAGTTTGCAGACATGGAAATGGTCGAGCCAAAAGGGCTGACCCAGGTTCTGCCTCTCCTGCCCCTGCCACTGGTTTGATGCTCTGCCAGGCAAAATGTCAGGTTGCCAGGTTGACCATCACTCAGCTCTTTAACGAGATCATTGGTAGAGCTTGTGCTGAAACAGGTATGAAGTTTTATTGATTTACTTAACGCTCTGTCCAGCTCTGCTTCAATCCTGGCCTGGTCCAGCAACTCTATCCCCTGCCCCAGACGGTAGCCCTTGCCCCGCACTGAGTCCAGAGACAGACCCAGCCCTTCAAGTGCTTTCAGCTTTTTCCAGACAGCCGCCCGGCTGATACCAAGCACCTCTCCCAGCTCTTCACCGGAGTGGAAATGACCATCAGCCAGCAGGCTCAGTAATTTTTCCATCGACAGCCCCAATTCTATTCTGCCCGCATGATATGTCTTGCGATCTTCTCTCTCAAATATCACTGAGAAGTTTCTCAGGAACTCCCATCTGAAATCCAGAATAAAAAACGCTCAAAGTTACATATAAAGAACTACATTTCACACAACTTTCAAAAAGAGAACGAAACCCAATGAAACTCAGACAACTTTTATCCGGACTGGCTGCTTCAGCATTATCGGTCAATTTATGTGCCTATTCCCCAAGCGACCAACCGGGAGTCATCTACAAAGGGCTGCAAAACCTTGATGAAATAGCCAATACACTCAGCTTTGACCGTCAGCAATCACTGGGAACAATCGGCAAAAACAATGTGGTCTCATCTTTTTTATCTCCCTGGGATAAAGACCGGGTGACTGAAGTCATCAACTCCACCGGGGATCTTAAACAGGCAGCCAAAAAGGTTATAGCCGGAACATTCAAGCCCGCCCCTCTATATGACCTGTCCGGTTTCGATGCCAATATAGAAACATTTATGAATATTGTCGATCACGGCTCCTTTCTCAAGACTTACACTCCGGAAGCCAGGGGGATAACTCTGGACGACACTGATGCTTTGTCTGTTCCCACCGATACACCGCTAACAAAAGACCTGGCAGGCACAGCCAACACCGCTACAGACCAGAAATCATCAAGTACTCGTATTCCTGCTAATACGCCTGTTTATATTCTTGGTCAGTTATTCGATCTGAATGACACTATCAGCCCCGAAGAAGACTCATGGTTTCTTATCTGGCGGGAAGAGTTTGGCCTGAAATTTGTCCGCTCACGTCATATTGGACGATTAAGTTCATCATCTGTGGAATCCTTCAGGGAAGCGATCAATAAGACCCCGAAAATGGTCAGGACACCAAGAGTTGAACGAACTTTTGTATATAACAATTACAAGATGCTAATGCCCGGTACGATGCCTGTGATTCTGGGAGCGGAAGAAGGAGTGTTAAAGAGTGTGGCAGAAGGAGGGGAGGGACTGAGATCGGGCGCGATCCTTATGGCGAATCGTTCCGGCACAAAGGTAGTCAGTATTGATCTTACTGGCAGACCATGGGCAATTTACGAAGCCAAACTGGTATCTGCGCAACTCAATCCTAAAGACCCTGACCAGAAGCTTCCTGATCACCTGAAGTCAGTTCCAGTCACTTCAACAGTTCAAAACTATCTTGAAGAATTGCACAACGTGATTTTCCACTATCCGGGTTATGCAGGTTTTGAACGCAACTACCACCGCTCTTTTGCCTGGGGTGAAGGCATTACAGGTATCGACGAACAACGAGGTCAGGATATTTCAAACTTTGTTTATAAACTGATGCTGGGATTCGGACATCGCCTGCCACGATATTCCGGAGATCAAATCCGGGAAGGATTAGCCATCAATACAATTGTCGTCGACAAATCAACAGACAAAGAGTCATACCACAAGACACTGGTCAAACATTGTACTCTGGGACGAATAGCAAGTTTCGCCAGCAATGGACACATAGTCTGTATTGGCAGTGTATCCATAGAGCAACTGGGAGTTCTTGATCCTGCGGCAGCGGCAGATGCACTGAATAATGGTATGTCGTTTGGTGATCTTGTTCCGCTGGTTGCCACCAGCCCTGTTGGACTCCGGGATGAGGAAACTGGTATCTGGACAATTATCCCCAAAGCAGCTGTATTCCCAATCTTCAAAACAGGCCCATACAGCAGCTGGATCAGCCGGAAGGACGATTTAAAAATATTCAGCTTCTTTAAAGACTCCCCATCCCTAACAACAAAAACTGAACTCTGATAGATCACCAGTTCGGCTCCGCTTATACTGTGTGGAACCTTTTTTACATACTTATAAAACGAACAGGTGTGATGCTGATGAGTGTTTTCAAATCCCACATTTCTCAAATGGGAGCATACAAACCACCACTGGAAGGTCGGGATAACCACCAGCACCTGTTGCTTGATTTTAATGAACGAGTGCTTCCGGTTTCTCCGGCAGTTAAGCAGGCGTTGATCGATTTTATTAACGATGACCAGCTTCAGGTTTATCCTGCTTATGGGGACATTATTCACAAAATTGCCGACTACTGCGGAGTAAAGCCCGATCAGGTTATGACCACCAACGGTTCAGACCAGGGGATAGACCTGATCATTCGATCGGCGTGCAGAGAAGGCGACGAAGCCATTATCCCCGGACCAACATTTGCCATGTATCACCAGTGCGCAAAAATTGAAAACCTGAACATTATCGAACCCGCTTATTCCAGAGAAAACGGTTTTCCAAAACAGGCCGTCATGGACGCTATTACCGATAAAACCCGACTGATTGTCATAGCGAACCCAAACAACCCTTGTGGAACCCCCATCGCAAGGAATGATATTCTGGACATTGCCAAAGCTGCGCCAGAGGCAGCCATTCTGGTGGATGAGTGCTATTTCGAATATACCCGGCAAACGGTTTGCGACGCTGTTGAGCAATACCCTAACCTGCTGGTCACCCGCACTTTCTCCAAAACCTGGGGACTTCCATCTGTACGACTGGGTTACATTATTTCCGGTAAAGACAATATCAACGCATTACTGAATGTCCGTGGACCTTATGACGTGAATCAGCTGGCGGTGGTTGCGATTGATGCCGCGCTTGCCAATCCTGAATATACACAGGAGTACGTGAAAGAGGTGATTGAAGTCTCGAAGCCAATGATTGAGGCATTTCTGGATAAGCAGAAAATTGAGTACTGGCCGTCCGTAGCCAACTATGTCTGGGTATTTTTCAAGCAACCTTCTCTGGTTGAGCAAAAGCTAAAAGAAGCGAATATTCTTGTTCGTCCCAAAATGGATAGTCAGGCAAAGCTTGGGTTACGCATTACTCTGGGCAATAAGCAACAAACGACACATTTGATAGATACCCTTGCCTCTGTCCTGTAAAAGCAGGCAC